>JACDBF010000318.1 GCA_013695055.1 Actinomycetota bacterium | reverse complement strand
CGGAGAGTCGAGGAAGCCGAAATCACCGGGCGAATCCGCGAGCTGGCAATCCCTCCGGCATGGAACGACGTGTGGATATGCCCGTACCCCAACGGTCACCTTCAAGCCGTCGGCACCGATGCGGCCGGGCGTAAGCAGTACATCTACCATAAGGACTGGCGGCGACGGCAGGATCAGGAGAAATTCGACGAGATGCTCGAGTTCGCGCGGGCTCTCCCCCAGGTGCGAGAAACGTGCGCGGCTCACCTGACAGCCGGGGGGTTGGGACGAGAGCGAGTGCTCTCGGCCGCGATTCGCCTGTTGGATTACGGATACTTCCGCATCGGAACCGAAGGTTACGCGGAACAGAATCAAACCTATGGCCTTGCAACCATCGAAAAGCGCCACGTGCGCTTGCGAGGCGATCTCATGGTGTTCGACTACGTCGCGAAAAGCGGAAAGCGCAGAATCCGCCCGCTCAAGGATTCAGAGACATACGACGTGGTCGCCGCCCTCAAACGCCGGCGCGGAGGTGGGACGGAACTGCTCGCGTACAAGAGAGGGCGGACGTGGATCGACGTCAAGTCGAGCGATATCAACCAGTTCGTCAAGGAGATCACGGGACAAGACTTCAGCGCCAAGGATTTCCGAACCTGGCCGGCAACCGTCGTCGCCGCGATAGGGGTCGCCATCTCGGGTCACACCGCCACGACTAAGACCGCACGCAAACGGGCCATCACGCACGCCATCACGGAGGTCGCCCACTATATGGGCAACACGCCGGCGGTATGCAGGGCCTCGTACATCGATCCGCGCGTATTCGATCGCTACCTATCGGGCTGGACCATCCATCCAATTCTCGAGCGCCTCGGCGAGGACGCCGTGTTCGGGCAACCGTCCTTTCACGGACCTGTGGAAGAAGGTGTCATCGATCTCATAGAGAACAACCGGGCATCACCGGCCATCGAGAAGTCGCGCGCAGCTTCGTGATCTCGTGGGCGTCAGTCGTGGACGAAGACCGGGCGTCCAATGGGGTTGCGATAGAAAAAGCCCTTGGTTACGTACATCGGGATGCGCACGCACCCATGACTGGCCGGATAGGTAGGCACCGACGTGCTCCCGTGCACCGCGAATCCGCCGACGAAGTAAGAGGGATAGTAGAGGCGTCCGAGGAAGCTCGTCCTCCATCCCGCGATCTTTCTGACTACGCTGTACGAACCGCGCGGCGTATGCGACCTATAAGTGATTCCATCGTAGGTGTAGTAAGCCTCGTTTCCACTCGAAATAGGATGCGTGCGTACAACGGTTCGATTCCGGACCTCGAACAAGACCTGGCGCGAGATGTCGATGTCGACGAAGCTCTTAGGACGGCGCTTGGGAGCACGGGGTCGCTGTGACACCGCTATGCGCGTCATCTCGGAAGGCGTAACCACCGCGTCTCGGGTCATGTGGTGAACCTTCTCGAAAGCGTAGACCGCCTGAAGGGTTGGGTAGTCAAACGACGAATTCACACCGCCCGAGGGATAGGAGATGGAGCGCAACGTCCTGTCGAGATAATAGGTTTCGGCCCCGGACGATCCGGGCCTCAGCGTTATGTCCCAGCGAATGGCATGGGCGTTGTCGAGGGCGTTGATCGTCTTCAGGCGAAACCCACGTCTCCTGAGGCCTTTGATGATTCCTGGGAGCGCTCGCCGATTGCTCTTGCGACGGATATCGAGCGCTATCACCGACCCGGCCTGAGCCTTCCTCACTACCCTTCTCTTGACGCCGTCGGCCGGGCCCCCTCCGGGATGATGCGTCCACCGGACGGACCTGTAGCCCATCGATCCGGCGATCCTGAGAGTCCTCGAGTCGCGCACGCCTCCCGGCAGGCGCAGAAAGGGTCGCGGGTACGATCCGATCCTCCGCAAGATCCTCTGTGACCTAGCGACCGACGATCGAATGGCGCTTTCGTCCAGAGAAGTGAACGAGGCGCGGCCGTATCCCCTGTTGCCCAGCGCGTGGCCTCTCCTGTGGACGCGCCGAGCGCGCTTCTCGTGATAGTTGAGCCAGCGTCCCGGAAAGAAGAAGGAAGCCCTCGCATGCCGCTTGCGGAGAACGCGCAGGACGCGGTGGAGCTTTTGGTTGCTGGTCTTGCCTTCGAACGTGATCATCGCGACTCGTTTCTGCGGCCCAATGACCCACTCGCTCGGAGGAAGCCCCGCCGCGCCCGCCGGCGTGCTCGCGGTGAGCAACAACCAACCCATCACGAGAACCTGACAGGAGACGACGACAAGAACGGCAAGACGGCGAGTCATCGGCGCAGGTTACCCGCCCTCGCCCTCGGATGCGGGGGGCTTGAACGTCTGCTCGGAGCTCGCCGGACAATCCTGCTCCTCGGGGCCCTTCTGAATGAACTCTGTGATGTAGTCCCTTGCGGCCCTTTCATCGAATGTGTCGAACCTCATGATGCGGCCCCATGAGGTCACCGCAATGGGCGCGTCCATATCCGGGTATGGGGCCGAGAAGGTATGCGAGTCGAATTCGGAAACGAGGCTCTCTATCTCCCTGATCTGCTGCGTCTCGAGGTCGGGCAGATACTGAATCCCGACGGCCCCGTGCTCCAACGTGTGCACCTGGGACTCGTTTGCGATCGGAGCGGAATGGGTTCCGCAGGCCGCCGGCTGAGGTGAGTGGGACCCGCTCACGGGGGGACTGGACTCGTAATCGACCTGCCCCTCCACATGCTGGCCCTCACCGGCGACCGACAGCGATTCGATCTCATGGCCACGGATCTCTGTGACGGGCGTCGATCGCAAAGTGAAGAACCACACCCCCAGGGCAGTCAATAGGGTGATGATGAGGCCGCGGCGCAAGGCTCCCCGGCGGCGGCGCGCTCTGTGTTGAGCGGCAAGCTCCTTGGCTCGAGCCTCGCGCCTTTCTTCGAGTCGCTGCTGCTTGCGAGCATTCTGCTCTGCGCCTGTACGCGACCGGCGGGTCTTGGCGCTCGATCTCCGAGTGGGGTTGCTTGCGTGCGTCCTGGTCTTTCTCTTGCTCATGGCGAATGAGGCTATCTTGACTCCACAATGAGTGCCTCCACATGGCAGATATTCCTCATCGCGGGCCTCGTTCTGAATGCCACTGTGGGTTTGGGCTACCGCATCTACCGGTACTCAAAAGGGGGAGCGCGCTCCGACGTGATCGGCCAGTCGATCCTCGGAGCGCTGCTGCTGCTCACCGCCCTGGGGATCGTCGTGGGATGGGGCCCCGCGACGTTAGTTG
>JACDBF010000313.1 GCA_013695055.1 Actinomycetota bacterium | reverse complement strand
ACTCCGTCGACTGGTTGGGAGGCTTAAGTGGAGTGTGAGCTTTCATCGGAGGCGGGGGAGCGCTTGCAGGTTTGATTTGATCCCAGCTCTGCCATAGCGGACGATTCCCGAGCGCGGCCGGCTCTGCGGTCACCGTGTCGGGGATCTGACAGTCTCCTTTGTCGCACAGGCGACAGACGGGCGAGGCGCCCGGTGGCACAATGACTGTGAAGGGCAAGGGTGGACAGGTCAACAGGAGGCTGTCCCTAAAGGGAAGGAGAAGCAAATGGGGTTCAGGATGGGGATCGAGTTGAGCGACGACGTCTCGGGCCACGGCTACAAGTGGGAGGACATGACGGGAGAGGCTGTCACCGTGAAGCTGGAAGACAGCGGCGATGAGGTCCAGGGCCACGGCTACAAGTGGGAGAACATGACCGGCGACGACGTCGAGGGCCACGGCTATAAGTGGCTGCGCCTTGACATCGACGACACACAAGCCCACGGCTACAAGTGGGAGGACATGACAGGTAAGCCGGTCACGATAAGGGCCACGGACAGCGGCGATGAGATCCAGGGCCACGTCCGCCGGATTCAGACTCCTTCCGGTGAGGACGACGTCTCGGGCCACGGCTACAAGTGGTAGCTCACAGCTAGAGGAGACTGCTTCGCAGGGTCGTGACCCGGCGTCTTGCTGACTCTGGTGTTGTCGGCGAGGACCTGGGAATCCGAACTCGTACGGCGATGCCAGCCTTGCAAGTTTCGGGCATCCGCCGGGAGCGCTTCTACGATCGCCTTGCTGGCACCAACATGGTACGGGCCGCCGTAGCGTCAAGTTTGAGAAGCGGGCGGAGAGCGCATTCTGAGCTATCGTTGCTTTCTAGCCGAGCGCAACTTTATCCGTTGCCCCCGTCCGCTTTCTCAGGTCGACCACCACAAGCATCGTCGACCGATCGAGTCATCGACCCCGAGGTTTCCTGCCGGGACATCCTCGGCGAGGGAGTCGTCCTGCACAAGTATCGAGAATTCGATTCTTATGAGCGTCAATTAACTCTTGGAATGGCGAAGGGAAACTGGACCTAACGACGAGGACATAAGGGGGGGCGAGGGGCGATCTAAGCGCTGAACTGGCATTGTTCAAGGCGGCCCGGCAGGTCACCAAGGGGACCTACACGAACGATCCGAACGACAACAATTATGAGCGGCACTGGCATGTCTTGCCCCTCCAGCAGGGTCAGCAGGTGCGAGACGTCCATCCAGGAGTGGGCCCAGCGTGATGGGGCTAAGACGCCCGTTAACGTGCGGATCGCCGACAACGGGGGGGTCTACGTAGATACCCTAAGCGTGGAACGGGTGGGCCTGATTGCCGGTGCAGCAGGGCGAGTGCTGGACAGAAAAGGTCTCACTCAGCCCTACTACTACGAGCCCGAACAGGTCGATATCAAAACAACCCCCCAAAGGAACCGGGTCGAGATCACAACGCCTGACATACAGGTGAGAGTGCGAACCGATGGATACGTTGGACGCCCGTCCACACTTTCGAAAAAGGAACAGCTTAAGCAAGCCTGGAGATTTGCGAGAGGTTAGCCTGCCGGCGAAATCACGGTTTGCGTGTCGGACAAACCAGCGGCCACCTCGGAGGCCAAACGACTCGCTGGTTGGCAACGGTAGCGAGAACCGCCTATAGGAAAGGTCCGTCTTGCTCGCGAATGTCCTAAATCCATCTCCTCTGCGGGGATAGTCAAGTTAAGAGTCGTCCTCGTAAACATGCCGTAATGCCTCATCGGCGGCCATGGCTTCTCCTTGCGCAAACAGCTGACGACACCGTCCTTCACCCAACGCATCAAGGAGGCAGTTCTTCGTGCGGTCGTGTGTCCGCCATTCGATTGGCTCCAGTCCCACTCCGCTGTGATCCCGTATCCGTTTGGCGGCGCCGAGCAAGGCGGCTCCACGCTCGAGCTCTCCGCTCAACGCCGCCACGGCTGCTAAGGCTGCGACGATGCTGCCGATCAGGTCCTGGTGGCCCACATCACTCGCAAGCTCAAGAGCCTCTCGTAGATATGGCTCCGCCCGCTTTGGCTCGCCTGTCGCTAGAGCGTTGAGTCCGAGGTTGTTGAGGCTCGTTGCCATGCCTTCCTTGTCACGGATCTTGCGGTGCAACTTGAGGCTCTCAATCGAGAAGGCCGCAGCGCTTTCATAGTTTCCCCGAAGCAGCGAGAGGTGACCGAGGTTCCCGGTCGTCACGGCAACTCCGCGCTCGTCGTGCAGCCGACGAGAGCGTCGGAGGTTGTCTTCTAGGTGATTTCTTGCCTCTGCCAGGCGGCCTTGCTCCATGTCGCAGAGCGCCAAGGTCTCTGTGCACCGCATCACGCCACGCTCGTCATGCAGAGCCTGGGCTAACGCGATGCCCCGTTCGGCGAAAGATCGTGCCGAATCGAGATCTCCTTGCGAGTAGCCGATGGCGGCAAGCCGCGACGTAATCCTTACTCCGGCATCTGTAGCCTTGTTGGAGGACACTTCTAGGGCTTGCTCAAGCCATCTTCGTCCCTCACTCAAGTGTCCCCGCACATACCAGAAACGCGAGAGTGAAGCTGCTGTCGCGACCGCAACACGTTGGTCTGCGGTGAGCGACCACCCGAGCGACGCACGCAGGTTGTCGTGCTCTCTGTCCAGCCGATCGAACCACTCCTTCTGGTCCTCACCGACCAGATGGGGCTCCGCTTCCTCCGCCATCCCCCGGAAATACTCCGCATGTGCCCGCCGGATCTCCCCGTCCTCTCCCGACCCTTCCAGCCTCTCTGCTGCGTACTCTCGAATCGTCTCCAGCATCGAGAAGCGCTCGTCTTCTCCCGCCACCGCCCGCACCAAGCTCTTATCGACCAAAGAGCCAAGCCCGTCGAGGACATCGAGCTCCAGGTCGCCCCGATCGCACACCGCCTCGGCAGCCTCGAGGCCCCATCCCCCAACAAACACCCCGAGACCGCGGAACAGCCTCTGCTCGTCCTGGGACAACAACCAGTAGCTCCATTCGATCGCGCCCCGCAGCGTCCTCTGTCGCGATGAAGCGTCCCTTGCTCCCCCCGTCAGGACCTTGAGGCTCTGGTCGAGACGATCGAGCAGGGAGGAAGGGGGCATCACCTTGATGCGGGCAGCTGCTAGCTCGATCGCCAACGGGAGCCCGTCCAACCTCTGGCAGATCTCCGCCACAGAAGACGCGTTGTCAGAAGTGAGCTCGAAGGTCGCCTTGACTGCCCGTGCGCGTTCCATGAACAGCGCCACCGCCGCAGATGCCCCCACCACCTCGACGTCGCTCTCATCATCACGGGAGGGAAGCGCAAGGGGAGGCACCGCCAGCTCCCTCTCACCCCGCACTCGCAACGGCTCCCGGGTCGTCACCACGAGCTTGAGACCCGGGGCTGACGCGAGCAGGGGTGACACCTCGGAGGCTGCCTCGATCACCTGTTCGAAGTTGTCGAGGATCACGACCATCTCCTTGCCGGCGAGGTAACCGGTCAAGGTTTCCGAGATCGTCTTTCCCCCCGACTCCCGCAGCGACAACGCCTGGGCCACCGCCGGGATCACAAGAGAGGGCTCTGTCACAGCAGAGAGGTCGACGAAGAAGGCGCCGTCGGTGAACGCATCTAACAGCTCGGCCCCCATGGCGAGCGCGAGGCGCGTCTTGCCCGTGCCTCCTGGACCCGTCAAGGACACAAGCGCTGCGTCTCCCTCCAGGAGCCGGCACCCCTGCTCGATCTCCTGCTCTCTCCCCAGCAGAGGGGTGAGTTGGCGGGGCAGGTTGTTGGGTCTCCCCTCGAGCGTTCGTATCGCAGGGAAGTCCTGTCTCAGCCCCTCGATCACGAGCTGATACAGGTGCTGCGGAGACGAAAGATCCTTGAGACCGTGCGTCCCGAGGTCGCGCAACTCCACGACCCCGTCGCCGACGAGCCTGGCGGTCGCCTCGGAGACGACCACCTGGCCCCCGTGGGCCGCCGAGCAGATGCGCGCGGCCCTATGCACATCTGCTCCTACGTAGCCTTCGTCGCCCAAGGCCGGCTCGCCGGTGTGGATGCCCATGCGCACGGCGACCGAGACGCCTTGGGCCCAGGGGTGTGAGGCAAGGGCGCGCTGCGCCTCTGCTGCCGCGAGCACCGCACCCTTGGAACGGGAGAAGGCGTGGAACAGAGCGTCTCCCTGGGTGTCGACCTCTACGCCACCGGACGCCGAGAACGCCTCTCGCAGCAACTTGCGGTGCTCGGCGAGCACCTCGCCGTAGCGCTCGCCGAGAGCCTCGAGCAGGCGCGTCGAGCCCTCGATGTCGGTGAAGACAAGGGTGACGGTCCCGCTCGGCAGCTCAGGAATCGTCATCTTCTAAATCGCTGGTGACGCGTCGAGGAGATGACGTCCTCGGGCGCAAGCAACGGGCCGACAAGCTCACCACCTGCATTGCGACGAAAAAGGGCCGTTCAATCATCATTGATGGCGACCGAGCGTACAGTCTTCGCGGCCAAGAGGACCGCTTGGTCGAACCCCATCATTTGTCCTCCTTCCATGGATCGAACGAAAGAATCGCGTCTCAGCTGCTCCTTCGCCTCGGTCAGTACCTTGTCGTAGACCTTCCGTTCCACATGTTCGAGCGCAACACCGTTGTTCTTTCCGACCGCGTCGCAGGCCCCCAACAGCGTGGCCGCGATCGAGAATCGCATTCGAGTCGAGGCGACTGCAGCGGCTCCCACCAAACAAGAACAGAGGATCCGCGTGTGCTTCAGCTTGGCGGACAGCTCGAGGCTGCGCGAGAGGTGCCGTTCTGCCTCTGTAACAGACCCCAGCGCAAGTGTGGCGAAGGCTAGGTTGACGAGTGAGGCGGCAACGCCTTCTGTGTCTCCGAGAGCACCGTGCATTTCGACGCTCTCATACGATAACCGCGCCGTTTCAGCGTAGGAGCCTTCGGCAAGCGAGATGTCGCCGAGGTTACCAACTGCTCGAGCAATGCCGATCTCATCCTGTATGTCGCGAGCAAGCGCGAGACTGTCCCGGTAATACCCGCTCGCCTCTTCGTACTGGCCTCTCTCGGCAGCAATGCCGCCCAACGTAGCAAGACCTCGCACGACCCCTGTGTCGTCTCCTATAGCTCGACATAGTTTCAAACTGTCTTGCAACAACGCCTCGGCCTCATTTTGCTGACCCTGTCCATGAGTGACGACGCCGAGGGCTCGAAGTAGTTCGGAACGCGATGAGGCGGGAGCAGTCGCGGCCGCCTTTAGCACGCGCTGAAGCCATTGACGTCCTTCGTGCAGATGTCCGCGAATCCCCCAGTAGGGCCAGGCTGCTGCCGCCAATGCCAGCGACACGTCTTGAGCCTTGTTGACAGACCATTCGAGCGCTGCTCGGAGGTTGTCATGTTCGCGCTCTAGCTTGCTCAGCCACTTCACTTGCTCTGTCCCGTAGAGTCGTGACCGCCCCTCCTCCGCCAACCCCCTGAAATACTCCGCATGCGCCCGCCGGATGTCCTCTGCCTCGCCCGAGTCCTCGAGCCTCTCAATGGCAAACTCGCGGATCGTCTCCAGCATGGAGAAGCGCTCCTCGTATCCTGCCATCGCCCGGACGAGGCTCTTGTCGACCAAGGAGGCGAGCCCGTCCAGGACCTCGAGATCGAGATCGCCCCGGTCGCACACCACCTCGGCGGCCTCCAGGCTCCAGCCCCCTGCTAACACGGCGAGGCGTCGAAAGAGCCTCTGCTCGTCCTCCGACAGGAGCTCATAGCTCCATGAGATCGCCCCCCGCAGGGTGCGTTGCCTCTCCGACGCGTCCCTCCTGCCCGAATCGCCGAGCACACAGAGAGCGGAATGATGTTCAGTTTCCGCGTCGATCAATAGGGAGCAATTGTGACACCAAAGCCAAGAAGATCGCCTTCGTCCTACGTCCCGGGAAGGTAACTGCCCCACGGCAGTAAGCCTCGTCCATCGCACCGTTCATGCCGTCGTCCTCGACTACTACGAATGCGACGTCCTCTTCCACGCCACCAGCGTTGATACGGCCCTCTCCGCGGTGCTTTGCGGCGCGGAACCAACTGCCGGTCGGCCCGTGCCAGGAGCGCACGTAGAGCTCATCGGCCATCCGTACGACCCAGATTGTGGTCGGTTTCCGCAGACCGCCGTCGATGCGAAGCGGCGCGATCCTCAGCTCGTGAGCCTTTCCGATCCTGCCAAGTGCGTCATCGGTCCAGTTCGACATTCGGATTTTCCTGATCAGGCATCGATTGACGGCGCCTGCGCGTATTCCTCGTCGGTAACGTGCTTACCCCACGTCACCGGACTGCCGGAGTCATCCGTCTCCTGTATCGCGATGTGGGTCATCAAGCGTGTTGCGGAAGCCCCATGCCAGTGTTCCTCGCCAGGCTCGAAGAAGACGCGGTCGCCCGGACGAATCAGTTCGACGGCACTACCGCGGTGATCGCAAGATCGATTCCCAGGACCCTTCGCATCCCACCTCCTCACCTCGGCCATCACCTCGGATCGGCTCGTAGGCGGCGCAGGCCTCCCCAGGTTCATGGCCTCAGACATCTGACCAAACAGGGGCACGGCTTTGAACGAACTAAAGAGAGGGGACGAAGCCTTGTCACTCCTTCGCGAGAGTATGACGTTATCGCAAGACCTTGTGCATAAGGAGTTGCTCGCCTACTGCTTTGAGGTGCTCGCGATGATTGCCGTTGGTGAAGATGAGCTAGAGCCGGCGTCGCGATTCGTGAGAAACGCAGAGAGTCTGTATGAGGAGACAGGCGTCCGACTAGCACCCTTTGAGCAAGAGCTCCACAACAGGACTGTTCACCGGATTCGGGCCGGTATTGGCCACCCAAAGAGTGGGAAAGACTCTCAGACGAGAGCACGTCTCCCACTCAAGAAAGCCGTTGACGACGCGCTATCTGATCGTAGTGACTCCAACTGGAGGACGCGCCTTTGTCCTCCGCCGCCATCAGCTCTTGGATTGCTTGGATCGCCACGAAATCGCGGGGATCCAATAAGGTTAGGAAATTGTCTAGGAACCGGGCCCGGTTCAGAGGTTCGCCACAGGTTGCCTTTAGGCTGAATCCATTCTCCACAGCCCTCCCCCGAAGAACACCTCGCACATTTCAACAGTCTCTGGTGGAGGGTGTGGCCGGCACATCCTCTCTGAGGCGATGAAGCAAGTCCTCGAGCTTGGACGCTTCGCCTTCCTGGAGTGCGCGCGAGAGCGTCGCCGCGTCCACAGTCTGCTGGATCGTCTCCAACGTTTGTCGGCGAAGCTGCCGCTCGGACGCAGGCAGGAAGAAGCCCGTCGCGGCCTGAAGAGCCTGCGACAATCCGAGAAGCTGAGCCGCGTCTCGCGGTCGTCCCTCTGAGACGACGATCGCGGCCAGGCTCTCGAGGTTGCTTACAATGAACTCCTTGTGCCCAAGACTCGACGAGCGGGCGAGGCTCTCAATAATTAAGGGACGAGCAGCTTGCGGTGACCCTCGCTTTAAGGCAACGAGCCCTAGATTCAAGAGCGTGAGCGCCCGAGTCTCGTCATCACCGAGCTGCATCTGCGTCTCCAGGCTTTCGTTGAAAAGCTGCTCAGCACGTTCGAGTTCATTTCGGGCAAGGGCTATGCTGCCGAGATTGTTGACTAGCTTGGCAAGCCCCGCCTCGGCGCCAGATCTTTGTCCCACTTCGACGGCCTCCTGGAAGGAAGCCTCGGCCCGGTCATAATCGCGTCGCTCTTCGGCCACCATTCCCAGCGTCACAAGAAACGAGATTGTTCCCTCCTCGTCGTGCAGTGACCTCGACAGCGCGAGCCCTTCGTGAGCCAGCCTTTCAGCCCCCTTATTGTCGCCCTGCATCTGAAGGATCGCTGTGAGCCCCCGCAGGATTTTGGTTTTCACAAGAGAGCCATCCGGAGCCGCCACCGAAGCTTTCATTAGCCACGTGTATCCCTCGCTTAGGTAACCCCGGACCCACCAAAGGCGCCGAGTAGCTGCCGTGATGCTCGTTGCCAGATCAATGTGCCTCAAGAACGACCATGTCAGAGCAGCTCGTATGTTGCCGAGATCGCGTTCTAGCCGATCGAGCCATTCTTTCTGGTTCTCGCCCACAAGATGAGGCTCCGCCTCCTCCGCCAGCCCCCGGAAATACTCCGCATGCGCCCTGCGGATCTCTTGAGCCTCTCCCGACTCCTCCAGACTCTCGGTGGCGAACTCCCGGATCGTTTCCAGCATGGAGAAGCGCTCTTCGTCTCCTGCCACCGCTCTCACCAGGCTCTTGTCGACCAGGGAGGCGAGGCCGTCGAGGACCTCGAGATCGAGATCGCCGCGGTCGCACACCTGCTCGGCCGCATCCAGACTCCAGCCCCCGGCAAACACCCCGAGGCGAGAAAACAGCCTCTGTTCAACCTCGGACAAAAGGTCGTAGCTCCACGAGATCGCCCCCCGCAGGGTGCGCTGCCTCTCGGACGCGTCTCTTCTGCCCGAGGACAGCAGCTTGAGGCTGTGATCGAGACGATCCAGCAGACCGTGGGGAGCAAGGACCTTGATGCGTGCCGCCGCGAGCTCGATCGCAAGCGGCAGTCCGTCTAAGCGCCGGCAGATGGCGATGACCGCGGCCACATTGTCCTCGGTCAGCGTGAAATCAGCTCTGACCCCCCCGGCGCGCTCGATGAACAGGGCCACGGCCGGGGAGCGCGTCGCGTCCTCGAACCGAGGTGAGCTCGAAGATGGAAGAGAGAGCGGAGGAACCGCGAACTCCTGCTCACCTGCGATGCGCAGCGGCTCCCTGCTGGTGAC
>JACDBF010000292.1 GCA_013695055.1 Actinomycetota bacterium | reverse complement strand
TGGAAAAGGGCAACGATAAAGAGGCTTTTGGGCCCAACATCTGGCTGGTCGACGAGATGTACCGCCGCTATCAGGAGAACGAGCAGGCCGTAGGGGAGTCGTGGCGGGAGTTCTTCGAGGACTATGCCCCGAACGGTCAATCCAAGCAGACGAAGGGCGGTCCGCCGTCGACGGGTGATAGTGACGGGCCGAGATCGACTCAGACCAACGACCGCAAGGCCCCCGAGCAAGCCGGACAGGACCCCGAACGGGGCGCGAAAGAGGCCCCCGAGGAAGGCGGGCAGAAAGAAAAGGTGGCGCGCAAACCCGCCGACGACCAACCGTCCGAGGACCGGGCCCCCGAGGACGCCACGCCGCTCCGAGGAGTTGCGGCTCGCATCTCCGAGAACATGGTCGCCTCGCTCGAGCTCCCGACCGCCACTTCGGTGCGCACCATTCCGGCCAAGCTCTTGGAGGAGAACCGGCGCGTCGCCAATCGTTATCTCGCCGGCCGGCGAGGCGGCAAGATCTCCTTCACACATCTGATCGGCTGGGCGGTGCTGAAGGGGTTGCAGGCGCGTCCGGCCATGAAATCAAGCTACGCGGAGATCGGCGGCCGTCCGCACGTCGTCCAGCACAAGGGCGTCAACCTGGGACTCGCCGTGGACGTCGAGCGCTCCGGCGGCCGGACTCTTCTCGTTCCCAACATCAAGTCTGCCGACGAGCTCGACTTCTCGGATTTTTTCAAGGGCTACGAAGAGATCATTCGCAAGGTACGAAACAACAAGCTGTCGCTCGAGGACTTCGCCGATACCACGACCACGATCACCAATCCCGGCACGGTGGGCACCAGCCAGTCGGTGCCTCGGCTGATGCCCGGCCAGGGCCTCATCGTCGGCGTCGGCGCGATCGGGTATCCGGCCGAGTACGAGGCTTCCGATCCGAAGATGCTGGCCCGCTCCGGCGTGAGCAAAGTCGTGACGATGACCAGCACGTACGACCATCGGGTGATACAGGGGGCCGAGTCGGGACAGTTCTTGTCTTACATCCACGACTTGCTGCTCGGCGCCGACCGTTTCTACGATGAGATCTTCGCCTCGCTACAGATTCCCTTTGAGCCGGTCCGCTGGAGCCGTGACCGGGCGCCGCTCGACGACACCGACGATTATCTTGAGAAGCAGTCGCGCGTCATCCAACTAATAAACATGTATCGCGTGAGGGGGCACCTCCTCGCCGAGCTCGATCCAATCGGTTGGGAAGTGCTGCGTCATCCCGAGCTGGACCTCGCAACCTATGGACTGACGGTCTGGGACCTCGATCGCGAGTTCTTGACCGACGGGCTCTCCGGCCCCCGCAAACAGCCGCTCAAGTCGATCATCGACGCGATGCGCGACGCTTATTGCCGAACAACCGGGATCGAGTACATGCACATCTCCGATCCCGAGCAAAAGCAGTGGATTCAGGAACGTGTGGAGTTGCCCACCGAGAAGATTCTGACACTGGACGAGAAGAAGCACATCTTGGACCGGCTCAACGCCGCCGAAGCGTTCGAGCGCTTCTTGCATTCCAAGTTCACCGGCCAGAAGCGCTACTCGCTCGAAGGGGCCGACGCGCTCATTCCCTTGCTCGACACTCTCTTCGATGAGGCTGCGGAGAACGGCATCATCGAGATCGTCATGGGGATGTCACATCGCGGGCGCCTCAACGTGCTCGCGAATATCGTGGGCAAACCCCTGAAGGTGATGTTCCATGAGTTCGAGGGCGACATCGATCCCGACACCGTGCAGGGTTCGGGCGACGTGAAGTACCACGTCGGCATGACCGGCCGTTTCGAGTCGGGCACGGGCAAGGAGCTAGCGGTCGTCCTGAGCTCGAATGCATCGCATCTCGAGTCCGTCGATCCGGTCGTTGAAGGAATGGCGCGCGCCAAACAAGGCTTAATCGGCCCCGAGGGTCACTTCCGCGTCATGCCGGTGCTGGTGCACGGCGACGCCGCATTCGCGGGCCAGGGCGTCGTGGCCGAGACCCTCAACATGAGCCAGCTGTCCGGCTATCGGACCGGCGGCACCGTGCACGTCGTCGTGAACAACAACATCGGCTTTACGACATCGCCGGCCGAAGGCCGCTCGAGCATCTACGCGACCGACATCGCAAAGATGGTGCAGGCGCCCATCCTGCACGTGAACGGGGACGACCCGGAAGCGTGCGTACGCGTGGCCCGGCTGGCTTTCGAGTATCGCCAGCGTTTCAAGGCCGACGTTGTCGTCGACTTGATGTGCTACAGGCGGCACGGCCATCAGGAGGTGGACGACCCTTCGTACACGCAGCCTCTGATGTACCAGAAGATCTCCGAGCGCCGCACGCTGCGAAAGCTCTACACGGAGCATCTCGTCAATCGAGGCGAGCTCACGATCGATGAGGCAGAAGAGCTGCTCGAGAACTTTCGCAGCCGGTTGAACAAGGCCTTCGAGGAGACGAGAGAGAGCAAGACGCCCGACAGCGAGGTGCGCGCTGCGGCTCCGCCCGAGCCCGCCGGCGTGCTCCCGCACGTGGAGACCGGAGTCGAAAGAAAGCGGCTCGAGCACGTACACAAGGCGCTCACCACGTGGCCCCAGGGCTTCGAGCCACATCCCAAGATCAAGAAGATGCTGGTTCGCAGGCAAGACTTGCTGGACAAAGACGCGATCGACTGGGCGCACGCCGAGTCCCTCGCATTCGGAACCTTGTTGCTCGAGGGCTTGAGAGTGCGTCTGTCGGGCCAGGACTCGCGGCGCGGGACTTTCAGCCAGCGGCACTCTGTTCTCGCCGATTACAGCACGGGCGACGAATACTTGCCGCTCGATAACTTGAGCGAGGATCAGGCTCCCTTCCGATCGTTCGACAGTCTGTTGTCTGAGCTCGCGGTGCTCGGCTTCGAGTACGGCTACTCGGTGGCCAACGGCGATTGCCTGGTCTTGTGGGAGGCGCAGTTCGGCGACTTCGTCAACGGGGGCCAGGTTGTGATCGACCAGTACATCGTTGCCGGCGAAGACAAGTGGAAGCAAGAGAGTGGGCTCGTGTTGTTGCTGCCACACGGTTACGAGGGCCAAGGGCCCGAGCACTCGAGCGCGCGCCTCGAGCGCTTTCTCACCCTCGCGGCGGAGGACAGCATTCAGGTGGCGCAGCCGACTACTCCTGCTCAGCACTTCCATCTTCTTAGACGTCAGATGCATCGCACTGTGCGCAAGCCGCTGATCGTGATGACTCCTAAGTCGCTGCTGCGGGCGCCCGACGCGCGCAGTGCAACGGCAGAGCTCGAGAGCGGGCACTTCAACGAGATCCTGGACGACCACACCATTGACGACAAGGACGAGATCGAACGAGTGGTCCTTTGTACCGGCAAGATCTCCTACGCGCTCGCGAAGGAGCGGGCGGAGCGTGAGGCCCCGGCCGCGATTGTGCGCGTGGAACAGCTCTATCCCTGGCCCGAGGATCAGCTCGCGGACATCTTCCAGAGCTATCCGAACGCGAAGACGGTGTGCTGGGCGCAGGAAGAGCCTGAGAACATGGGGGCCTGGACGTTCGTACAGGCGCGCGTTCAGCGCATGTTGGGCAAGGGCGTCAAGCTGACGCACGCCACGCGCGCCGAGAGCGCCAGTCCGGCGACGGGCAGCTCCCATGTGCACACCCAAGAGCTCGAGGACCTCATGGAAGATGCCTTCAAGAAGGGCGCTTAGTGCGCGTTGAGCGCGTCCTCGAATGCCGCATGGACGGCCGAGTCGAATAGCACGAAACGCACATGCTCCACGCTTGTGCCGGCTCCACTCACCGCGGCGATGGCGATCGGCGCCGCCAATTCCGGTGGATAGCGGTATGCCCCGGTGCTGATGGCGGGAAAGGCGACGCTTTCGGCCCCAACTTCGTCGGCTCGCTTGAGTGATTCCACGTGACAAGAGGCGAGCAAGCCGGATCGATCCTGCGACTTGGAGAAAACGGGGCCGACGGTGTGGATAACCCAGCGAGCCGGAAGCCTTCCCGCGGTCGTGACTACCGCCCCTCCCACCGGAAGCCCATCGGGATAGCTCACCGATCGGATACGTTCACATTCCTCGAGGATGGCAGGGCCGCCTCGCCGGTGGATCGCTCCATCGACGCCTCCGCCGCCGAGCAACGAAGAGTTGGCCGCGTTGACGACGGCATCGACCTCTTGCTCGGTAATGTCGCCTCTGACCAGCGAGATCTCCACGTGAGGGACTCTATGCCGGCGGGTGCGCTGAAAGTGGGGAAGGCTTTCGACCGGGTGGTGTTGCCACCAGACATGCGGGAACGACCGAGTGGGAGAGCGTCATAGTCACCACCGTGCGATGGCTCGGGTTCGCTTGCGGGCTGGTCATTTGTCTGGCCACGGCAGGCAGCGTTATCAAATCGCTCGTTTTGCCGCGAGGACAGACCTCGAGGCTTGGGGTGTTCGTGGGACGGCGGGTCGTACGCTCGGCATTCGTGGTCCTGGCCAATCGCGTCGACACTTACGAGGCCAAGGACCGGATCCTTGCGCTATCGGGCCCAATGTCGCTGCTTGCCCTTCTGTCGGTGTGGATGGTGCTGTTCTTCTGCGGCTTTGCGTTGCTGCTGTGGCCGCTCGTCTCCGATTTCGGACTCGCGCTGCGCGAGAGCGGCTCGTCGATGCTCACTCTGGGTTTCGCGGGGACCCTGGGCGTGGGCCCGACGATCGTGCACTTCATCGCCGCCGCTACGGGGTTGCTCGTGGTGGCCCTGCAGGTCGCCTATCTGCCGACCCTCTACTCGTCGTTCAACCGGAGAGAGACGTTGGTCACTCTGCTCCAAAGCCGGGCCGGCGCACCGGCATGGGGGCCGGAGATCATGATGCGCGCGCAGAGGGTCAACCTCTTGGAGTCCCTGCCCGCCCTCTATGCGGAGTGGGAGCGCTGGGCTGCCGATGTCGCCGAGAGCCACACCACCTATCCCGTGCTCGTGTGGTTCCGTTCCCCGCACCCTCTGAGGTCGTGGGTGGTTGCGCTGCTGGCCGTCATGGACTCGGCCGCTCTCTATCTGTCGCTGTCTCCCAACCGGGCTCCCGTGGAGGCGCGACTTTGCCTTCGAATGGGCTTCACTGCGCTGCGCGACATCGCCGACGTGGTCCACATCCCTTATGACTCCGACCCCCTTCCCAACGAGCCCATCGATCTCACCTACGAGGAGTTCGAGGGAGGAGTCGAGCGCTTGGGAGCCACCGGCTTCGAGCTCGAGCGGAGCGCCGAAGAGGCGTGGCCCCACTTCCAGGGCTGGCGCGTGAACTACGAGTCGATCTGCTATCTGCTCGCCGACGTCACGGTCGCGGTGCCCGGGCCATGGTCCGGACCGCGCAGACACCTCCCCGAGCTCCAGATCATTCCTCAGCGGCCGCCCGACCGCCGGCCCAACGATCCTCAAGACCGCGACGATCCGAAGACGGCCGACCAGTCGCGCTGGCGCGTCTGACGTGGCCGGGGGGTCGTGCACTCGCCTGGATGAGCTGCCGGACAAGGCGCGCCGCATCATGGTCGAGAGCAGGCGCGCCGTGCTCGCCACGGTCGACGGCCGCGCGCGCCCCCACGTCGTGCCCGTGTGTTGGGCGGAGAAGAATGGAAGCATCGCCACTCCCGTGGACGACAAACCGAAGCGCGGCGACAAGCTCCAGCGCGTGCTCAACGTCGAACGCAACCTGAACGCGACGGTCCTCTTCGATCGTTACGAGG
>JACDBF010000251.1 GCA_013695055.1 Actinomycetota bacterium | reverse complement strand
CACCACAGCGAACACCACCAACCTACGCTTCATAGTTCTCCCCCTTCGCATGGCGCACCGTGTGGACGAACACTAGCACCGGGGCTGACCCGGTGGAGAGCTCATCCAGCGCTCGCTCGCGACCAAGCCCGAGTGGTTGAGGGGATGAAATGCTAGCTCACCAGCTGTCGCGACGAGCTCGTCGAGTAGCCCGTACTCGGCGATCCAGTTCGTCGTAGATGGCCGGATCTCGTCGATCGTTTTCGCTGGGACATGCATGTTGCCTGACACAACACGGTAGGGCCTTCTAAGAATCGCCCTGTGGAGGTTGCCTTGCAACCGATTCGTTAGGGTTGCACGAAAGAGGCTGCTCGGAGACTCTTGCAAAGCTATTCTCTTGCAGTTCACTTTGGCCGCAACCATCACGACGACTATGACGATCCTCGGCGTAACGCTGATCGCAGCCGCGCTAGTCATCCCCGCCGTCGTTGCCCGTCTGCTGACTAACAGCTTCGTCCGGATGCTGGTGATCTCGGTCGTGGTCGGAGCCTTTTCTGGCTTCCTCGGCGTCTACCTCTCTTACTACCTCAACATCTCCTCGGGAGCGTCGGTAGTTCTTGTCGGTGCAGCGCTGTTCGTCGTTGTGTTTACATTCTCGGAGCTGAGAGGGTGTTCTGCATCCCGGTCCTTCTCAAGAGGTAGCCTCGCCCTGGCCGGCCCCTCATGCGGAGCTGAGTGATCCTTGTGGCATGCGCCCTAAACATCTGCAAGCGCCTTCCGGCCTCGAGTGCTGTGGGTTTGGCAAAGCGCGTCCGCCGACAGTAGGTCTTCGCAATGCGCGCGTACACGGCCAATACGCGTCGCGGGTCTTGTCCCTCATCTCGAAAGAACCATCGCCCCCGTCACTCCGAGCAACCCCGCCATCGGATACCCGATCGCCAGATCCCACAGTCCCGTGTCTTCGTAGAGGACGCCGAGATGTGCGAGCCAGTGAGACACCCCAACGAGGATCGCGAGCGTGACCAGGACCCAGCCGAACACACTGCGCCTCATGTACTGCTCGGGCGTGAGCTTCTTCTTCTTGGCTCTCAGCTGGGCGGACTGAGTCGCCCGAGCCTGTCGCTCGCTGGATTTTCTCCTCTTCTTTGGCCTTGGCATGAACTCCCTATGCCTTGATCGATATCAGATGTAGGGGTTTTTCGGTTCAGTGGTTTCGGTGATGCGCTCAGGTTGCAGCACGAACTCTCCCCCCTCGTTCATTAGCGAGCCAGACACGGTCAGCCAGCTGTCGTCGGGATAGTCCTCGCCTTCGGGATCTACGGTCACCGAGTAAGGCACGGCGTCGGCGGCACAGCAGAAAGTCGCGAAGCGCGTCAGCGCGAAGGTCCCATCCTGACTGTCATCGGGGTGGGTGACGAAGCCCGTGAGTTTGACCTCGTATCCGTCGAAAATGCCGAGGGCGGCCGCGTACTCCTGCGATTCCGAGGCGTATTGGATCTCCCGGAAAGAGATATCGCCACCCTGCTGCGGGATAGGTACGAACGCGCCCCCCACGCCGGCCAGTCCGGTTGACTTCCTCGAAGCTGCCTCGGAGCCAAGACTGGGTTTAGGGATCAGGACGATGACGGCCATCGGCGCAAGGAATGCGACCAGGGCCACCATCTCGGTTGCGGAGAGCTTTACACCGGCCGAGCCGCCGCGCAGCGATCGTGCTTGACCGATTGCAGCAATCCCCAGCATTACCGCTCCGAATACAACTACCCACCTCGTCCTCGGACCAATGTAGCGGTACACCTCGCCGCTTACGAGCAGCCACGCGAAGAACGCCGACCAAAGAGCCAGCACCACCATGCGAGCAAATCCGACTCGGTTCATCGCAGCGCAACCTCGAACCACAGCGCTCCCGCAAGGATTACCGGAATCGCGATCGCGGCGAGGGATCCAAGCAGTCTTTTCTTGAACGTCGCCCCATAGAGGAAAAAGAGCTTGAAATCCAAGACCGGGCCAAATACCAGGAACGCCAGTTGCGAACCGATGGGGAAAGGCGTGAAGGACACCGCAACGAAGGCGTCAGCCTCAGAGCACAGAGAGGAGATGAATGCCACCGCCATCAGCGCCAGCGACGCTATCAGCGGAGACGAGGCGGCGCCGCCGATCAACGTCTGTGGGACCAAAGCCTGCATCGTCGCCGCTAGCGCGGCGCCGAGTATGAGGAACTTTCCCATGTAGAAGAAGTCGTCGGTCAGGTGGGAGGTAAATGATCCCCTGTGCGAATCGCTCGACCCATCGTAACCGTGATCACAGTTGTCTGATCGAGGCCGCAGAAGATCGCGCGCACCCTCGGCGCCGATGGCCCATCCGGCCACGAGGGCGAGGACGAGACCGACTCCGGCCCGGCCGAGCACCATCTCCAAACCCAGTCCTCTTGCCTTGTAGGCCACCCAGGTGGAACCCAGCACGATCGGGTTGAAGATGGGCGATGCGATCATGAACGCGAGACCGGCGGAGGGATGCATCCCCTTTGCGATTAGGCGGCGGGCCACGGGCACCGAGCCACACTCACAGACCGGAAACATGAAACCACCGGTCGCGGCCGCCGGAAGCTGAAGGGCGACGGGCAGACGCGCGATTCGCTCAAAGACGCGATCCGGCACGTAGACCTCGAGCAGCGCCGCAGCGAACGCACCGACCAACACGAAGGGAAGCGCTTCTGCCACGATGGCGGTGAACACCAGGGCGAAAGTCTGGGCGCTCTGGTTATCGCCTACCTCGAAGATCCTTACCAGCGCGAGCAAAAGACTGAGCGAAAGAACGGCCGTTGCCCAGGTCCGCAGCCGGACGCCACGCCTTATTACGAGCGTCTCCGTGGCAGCCATCGCCGTCTAGCTCGCCGTCTCTGACATCTCGTGGCTTGCGACATTCCTTTCGCAGTTATCGAAACCGCCTTCGGTCTCGCGGTAGATCAGGAGCTGGAGCCTGAAGGGCAATAACAGCCGGGCCCGAAGACCGCTGGTCAAGTGGCTGTCGGACGGAAGCGCTATCCTCATCGAGGCCACGTCAGGACCCCAACTCTGCCATGCCGACCATCCCGCCCTCGTAGTGGCCCGGCTCATGACAGCCGTATAGAACATTGTCGGCGTCGGTGAAAGTCCACGTCAAGCTCTTCGTTTCTCTGGGCTCGATCTCGATCTCGTTCAGTCCCATCCGCATGTCCTCACCAGCCGACATCTCGACCGCGTGGTCCTCCTGGTAGCTCTCGTCGCCCAACACGAACTCATGAACGTTCTTTCCCTCGTTGGTGACGGCGAACGTTACGGTCTCGCCCGACTCAACTTCGACGGAATCCGGATCGAACTCGAGGGAGTCGAACGCAGAGACCTCGATCGTCCTGTCGGCCTCCCCTTGATCGCCTGGCTCACCGAAGGCAAAACCCTCGTCTCCCATGCCCATCCCGTGGTCCTCGCCTCCAGAACCCTGAGATCCGTTCACGGCTGGGTCCTCGCCTGCGCAGGCTGCGAGCAAAAACACAAGGGTCAAACCAATCGGTAAGAGCTTCCGCACGAACAGACCTCCTAGGGATTGAGGTAGGGACGATCGGGGCGATCGACGCGCGCTACCTCTGTCGCATCGACGATCACTTCCGCGCCGACCGGATAGATCTTTCCCGTGACTCGCACCCAATCGTCGGCCTTGAATTCCCCGGGAGGGGCTCCCACTACTCGCACCTGGATGTTAACGGCGTCGCCGGGACAGCAACTGATCATAAAGCGGTTGAGACGGAACTCGTCCGCTCCATCCGGAGAATCCTTGGTCACGAAGCCGGTGAAGGACGAGGGGCTGCCCGCCCGTGGCGCAAGCTGATCTAGATCACCGGTGTACCGGAGCCCAAAGATGTCCACGAGCGAAAGATCGCCTTTGCTCAAATCACGCCCCGTCATCGACACGTATGCACCCTTTATCGCCGTCGATCTGCGCGAGACCGCGAACGATCCAAGAGCCGCCGGAGGGAACGCGGTGATGATGATTGCGGGGATGATCAAAACCATCAGCGTTCCAAGCTGTCGGCGCGTTATCGGCTCGGGGCGAGAGGACCTGGCGGACATGAGCCGGCCGATCGTGGCCGCTGTGAGTGTAACGGCGCCTACCGGCGCGAGCCACGTCGTGCGAGACGAGAAATAGAACGCCGCCCTATCGGCTGCTATGAGGAACCAGAACGCGGCCGCCCAGATCGCGAGGGCGAACCCGGTGGTGAGGCGCGACACGCTCCAAGTCGCGGTCATCCGATCAGCACCTCGATCCAGAGGGTGCCGACGAGCGTCACTACTGTGACGACCGCCAGCACTGTTCTAAGAAAGCCTTTGCTGAAGGTCGCGTTGTAGAGGAATGCGAGCTTCGCGTCCATCATCGGCCCGAACACCAAGAACGCGAGCTGCGGCCCCACGCCGAACTGCACAAATGAAGCCGCCACAAACGCATCCGACTCAGAGCACAGCGAGAGCGCAAAGGCCAGAGCCATCATCGTGATGAGGCTCACTATCGGGATGCTCGCGACCGAGCCCAAAACCGATTGTGGAACCAAAGTCTGCAACGCAGCAGCTACCGCAGCTCCGAATATCAAGAACCGTCCCATGTACGCGAAGTCGCCGGCGAGATAGCTGCAGAAGGTTTTCCAGCGCGGCTCGTGCTCATGATGGCCGCAGTCGTGGTGGTCACAGTCACAGGCAGACGCCTCGTTCTGACAGCCGCATTCCGACAGATCGCCGCTGGCCACCTGACGCAGAAATCCTTCGCGCGCGCGACCACCGATCACCCATCCCACGACCATTGCCGCCACGAAGCCGAGTCCGGTGCGCCCAAGCACCATCGGCCAGAAAACGTCCCTGCCGCGGTATGCGATCGAGGTCGAGACGATGACGATCGGGTTGAGGATCGGGGCGGCAAGCATAAAGGTGACGGCCGCAGAAGGGATCAGTCCTCTAGCGACCAGACGACGAGCAACGGGGACCGAACCACATTCGCACACAGGGAACGCGAAGCCGGCGATCCCGGCGGCCGGAATCTGCAGCGGCTCGGGAAGACGGGAGAGACGGGCAAACGCGGACGCGGGCACGAACGTCCCGATCAGCGCCGCGACGAAGGCTCCCATCATCACCAGTGGTATCGCCTGCAAAAGGAGCGAGCCGAAAATGATTCTGAAGTTCGCCAGCCCCGCCGTCGTCAGGGAACCGGTGGCATACATCGCCAAGCCGACCCCAACAGCGGCAAGCGACAGCCACAGCCAGGGGCGCCGCGCCACCGGCGCGTCGGCTGGTATCTGGACCTCAGTCGGCGGCGGTGCGACCGAGACGGCCGTATCGACCGTCAACAGTATCTCCCGAACGTAATGGCGATAGCAGGGAAAGCGTCCGCGATCAATTGGTCACCACTTCGACTCCGTATACGCAGCAGCTCCCTGAGTACGACATCATCGGACAACTTGAGGCGATCGAGCGCTTGTTGATCCAGGTACAGTCCGCCCGGCACGACCGCCTCTATCGCCGGCTCGGAAGTCCGGATCGCGCGCTCTATCCGTCCTCGAACGACACGTGCGTCTGCAACCGTCGCAGACCCGCCGGGTTCACTTTCTCCCGTCGCCGTTACCGAGATCGCGACCGAACCCCCAGACACGTCCTTAGCCGTCCGAATTAGTCGTGACAGCGCGGAATCAAGCTTGGTCACCCTTCCGGACAACACAACGCCGGCGAGATCTGTGATCTCGTCGCGCCCGAAATCCTCTCGGGACAGGAGAGCCCGGGCGGCGCCTATCTGCTCTTCAACCGAAGCGCTTCGATCCAGGATGGCTACCGAGTCACGGTCTCCATCCGGGTACCAGCTCCCACCGATAAGTCCTCGGTCGATGGGGTCCGTACCAACTAGGCCGACGACCGGCTTTTGATGGCGTTTCTCGTCGAGGTGATCCCCAAGGGTCGCGATGACAGAGTCCGGCGCCCTCTTGGTCCACGCTCTCACGACCTCACCACCGGCTTTCTCCTCGGCGATCGTCAGGTCGTAGCTAGTTTGGTCCGTCCTCAAAAGGGTTCCGGTGATTCCGTGGCGGCTGGGTAACCCACCGGTGCCAATCGTTGCCAGGGTGGCAGCCGGATCCAGCGGTAGAGACCCCACAACCGCGTCCATGGTTGCGGCCCCGTCGCGCATCAACTGTTTCAGCTGCGGCCACTCTTCAGGATGTCGCTCGAGTCCATCGCTTCCGACCCCCTTCCAAACGACCTCGAGGACGAGTCTCGGGATCTCCCCCGAGGCGAGGCCGTCGACCGACTCGCCGGAGCGAACGTCGGGATGGGGTCGGCGCAGATCGATGATGGCCGCGATCGTCTCAGAGACATCGTCCAGCCCGGTACCCGAGGGGACGCTGGCTCGTTGTACTACCCCCCTACCAGCGAAGACAACAGGCACCCTCTCACCGTCCGGCAGGGTCGTCGAAGGCCACAACGGCGCCGACGCATCCCGGCGGAAGGTATCCCCGCCCGCGATCAATGTGGATCCCGTGACGGCCATGATGTCGGGGGACCTTCCTTCATAAGAGCCACTCTCGATGAGCCGTCGAACCTCGTCCGGCAGCGAGCAGAAGGGCGTGTCCGAAGAAGCTTTGGCTCGGACCTGGCAGGCGTTCCCCAAGCACAGCACACGCAACGCTCCCGCAGGGAATCCAATCAAAGACGCCACGGCGAAAAAGGCAACTGCGCGGTGGCTCGCTCGTCCCTGCTTGATAAGCCGACCAAGAGCACTCATGGGAGGTACCCCAAAGGGTCTTGCGGAGTTCCGTTGACGCGGATCTCGAAGTGGAGGTGATCCCCGGTCGACTGCCCGGTTGATCCACAGGCAGCAATCGCGTCCCCCTGCGTCACAGACTGACCGCCACTGACGTAGAGCGTCGATGCGTGAGCATAGAGGCTCGCGAATCCACCACCATGGTCGATGACAACGTGATACCCGTAGCCGCCATCATACGTCGCGGACACGACCAAGCCAGACTTGGAGGCTCGGATAGCGTCGCCTGTTACGCAGTCGATGTCGAGACCCGAGTGTGTTCCACCCCACCTGGCTCCAAAGCCCGATGTGATGGCGCCGTTGATCGGCCACGCGAAACCCGATGTCTCCACGGTGGCAGAGGACAAGGATGCAGGAGCGTCGGGGGTCTCAGAAGGCACGGATGCAGGAGCGTTGGCAGCAAGTTGCTGGGCTATCTCTTCGCTTCGAGCTTGAATGGTGGCGGCTTCCTCACGTGAGGACTCGATCTGATTTCGAAGATCGGCTAATTTGGCAGTCTGCGCCTGACGAAGTTCCTTCAGGTGCTGGGCCTGACGCTCTTGCTCCTCCTTGGCCTCAAGAGCCTGGGCAAGCCTGACTTCTA
>JACDBF010000265.1 GCA_013695055.1 Actinomycetota bacterium | reverse complement strand
CTCCTACCCTAATAGGCGCGCCAACGCGCCGCCCCGGGCCGGGATTCGCTCAGAGGGTCGACGCGGTTTCCCGAGCGGAGACGCCCTGCTCGCTCCACTGCCGGAAATCGCGATCCCACCGTCGTCGGGCCCGGACGGTTCGATAGCCGGCGGCGCCTCCGACAACCGCCGTTCCCAAACCGAACGCGAGGAGGGCCGCGGTCCACGGAAAGGGAGCGCGACGGCGCTGTTCATCAAGGACCAGATCGACGGTGGTTTGGAGATCGGCCACTGACTCAGCTTGCGAGAAGCGGGCCGATGACGCCTGATCCAACACCGCAACGGTCGTCTTCCTGAGTTGGCTTCGCAGCCGGCGTTGGGTGCGAATCTCACTGATTCCGATGCGTCTCATGATGCGCGTGCGCGCTTCGATCATCTGCCCGTGGATGTAACCCTGCAGCCGAGTTCGCTCGATCCTGAAGGAAACGCTGCCGACGAGGTCGCCCAGCGGCTTGGTGCACGACTCGTTACAGATGCTTGCCACGTAGTCGCCGAGCGCGACATCGGTACCGGCTACCGATCGGGCATCCGCCACACGCTGCGGCCATACGCTGCTCGGAGCGGGCGGGTGGTGCGAGGCTAAGAAGCGCCGTCCCCACGACTACACACAGGATCACAGCAAGGGCGTGTGCGGGCACTCTTCTCGCGACCATTGCCCTATGGACGCATCCGGTCGCACCAAGGTTCGTCCCGGATCGAAGATCAGTCCGAGGGCGCGGGATCGTTACTAGGCGACTCAGCGAGGAGTCGGCGTGTGGGGGGTCTCCATCTCTGCCACTCGACCGAGCAGTCCGTTTACGAAGCGCCCGGAATCGTCGGTCGAGAGCGACTTGGCGAGCTCGACCGCCTCGTTGATAGCTACGGGGACCGGGATATCGCCGGCCCACAAGAGCTCCCAGACGGCGATCCGCAATAGGGCCTTGTCCACGAGGGGCATGCGTTTGAGCTCCCAATGATCCGCGTACTTGACGATGATGCCATCGATATCGGCCTGGTGGGCCTGTACGCCGGCGATGATCTGTAGCGCGTACTCCAGCGCCGCCGAAGATGAGTCTTCGAGGTCTTTCTCGGGCGCATCGAGCTCTTCGTCGGGCGCCGGTACGACCCAGCCGTCGGAGCTGCGCGCATCGAACGCCTCGAGGGGCAACTTGTCTCTGATCTCGGCCTCGTAAAGCACGTCGACGGCCAGACGTCTTGCGGTGCGACGGCCTTTCAAGACGACGTGGGCATCGTCTTCAGGCGCGCGAGATGTAGTTCCCCGAGCGCGTGTCGATCTTGATGCGCTCGCCCTTTTCGATGAACAAAGGGACCTGAACGGTCGCGCCCGTCTCGAGCGTGGCGGGCTTCAATGCTCCCGATACGCGATCCCCTTTCAGACCCGGCTCGGTGTCGGAGATGGCAAGCGCGAGCGTGTTAGGGAGCTCGGCGCCGACCGGCGTCCCTTCGAAGGTAGGAATCAAGCAGGTCACGCCATCGCTTAGGAACCGGCGCGAGTCGCCGAGTAAGTCTGGATCGACGTGCACCTGTTCATAGCTCTCGCTGTCCATGAAGACGAGTCCGGCCTCGTCCGCGTAGAGATATTGCATGGCGCGCTTATCCAGAACCGCCAGATTCACCTTTTCGTCGGCTCGAAACGTCTTGTCGGCTACCGCGCCCGTCTTCACGTTCTTGAGCTTCGTCTTCACGAACGCCTGGCCCTTGCCCGGCTTGACATGCTGATAGTTGATGATCGTGAAGAGAGAGCCCTCGAGCTCGAGAGTCTGGCCGGGGCGCATGTCGTTGGTCGAGATCATGCAGTCTGTTCCCTTTCTCTACAGCTCGAGCAGCTTATCTTTGTGGGCGCTTCCCAGCGTCTCGCTACCTTCGTCAGTGACGAGCACGCAGTCTTCGATGCGCACTCCCCCAAAGGAATCGACGTAGACGCCCGGCTCGATGGTGACCACGTCGCCCGCGATCAGCTCGGGCGCTTCGAGGTCTTCTTCCGAGGAGCTGCCCACGCGGGGGGCCTCGTGGATGTCGAGTCCCACACCGTGTCCCAGAGGGTGACCGAAGTGGTCTGCATGACCTGCAACGTCGATGATCGAGCGCGCCGCTTTGTCCACCTCGGCCGTCTGAGCGCCGGCTGAGACCGCATCGATGCCGGCGTGATGAGCCGCCAGCACGAGGTCGTAGATCACCGTTTGTTCCTCAGACGCCGGACCCACGACCACCGTGCGCGACAAGTCCGAACAATAGCCGTCGCTCTTGCAGCCGAAATCCATCAGCACGAAGTCGCCGCGCTCGAAGGCCCGGTCACTCGGCGTGTGGTGAATATGCGCGGACAGGGGGCCTGAGGCGACGATCGGGTCGAACGAGATTCCGTCGGCCCCTAGAGAACGCATGTGAACCTCGAGATCGAGGGCGAGAGCCCGCTCGGTGACGCCCGGAGCGATGCGGTCGAGGACCCATTCAAAGGTGTTGTCCCCGAGCCTGATGGCCTCCCTCAAGAGCTCTACCTCTTCGGGCTCTTTGACGCGTCGCAAGCCTTCGATCAGCGCCGTGGTCGCGATCAGCTCGACGTCTTCGAGGCGGCGGCCGAGCGCGGCGTGGGTCGCGACGGAGACATCCTGGGACTCGAACCCCAGCCGCCTCACGCCACCGAGCTTGTCTCCCAAGACATCCGTGAGCTTGCCCGAGTAGATGACGACCTCGGCGACGCCCTCGACCAATGCACGAGCGCGCGCCGCGTAGCGAGGGTCGGACATGAACATCGCATTCTCGTTGGTCACCAAAGCCTGGCCATTCGTTCCTGAGAAGCCGGTGAGGTACCTGACGTTGGTTAGATCGGTAACGAGCAAGGCGTCGACGCCCGCATCCTCGAGGCCCGCGCGCACGCGCTCTATTCTCGCTTCGTATCTCATCGCGGCAACTCCTTGAGAAAACGCAGAGCGGCCACGTAAGAGCCGGCTCCCAAGCCCGCGATTATGGCAGTCGCCGCTTCGGCGGTTACCGAATGGCGGCGCCACTGCTCGCGCGCGTGGATATTCGAGAGATGGACCTCGACGACCGGGAAAGGCACGGCGCGGATCGCGTCGGCAATCGCCCGGCTGGTGTGTGAATAAGCTCCGGGGTTAACCACTGCTCCCTCGACCTCGCCGATCGCGGCGTGGAGAAGCTCGATGATCTCGCCCTCGCGCGCCGTCTGGTGTATGTGCAGCTCCATTTCCAGGCCGTCCGCTTCCTTGCGAAGGCGCGCGTTCACCTCGTCAAGCGTCAGGTCGCCGTACACCGACAGCTCGCGGGCTCCCAAGAGGTTCAGGTTGGGACCGTGAATCACCAGGACCTTCAAGTCACGCCATCCTTTCGAGAGCCCGCTCGATCGCCGGGCGCGGGACTGCAACGCCGGCCTCCGGGTGCGCCGGGCCGTTTAGCAGCACGAAGCGCACGCCCTTGTCGTACTTCTTATCGTGCTTCCAGGCTCGCTCCAGCGTCTCGAGGTCGAGCGCCGCGCTCGTCGGCAGCCCGTAGGCCCGCAAAGCCCGCGCATGCGACTCCACGCAGGCTCCGTCAATTCGGCCCAGCTCGGCCGCCACATAGGCCGCGCACATCATGCCGATAGAGACCGCCTCTCCGTGACGTATCCCTTTGAAGCTCGCGGCGTGCTCGATCGCATGGGCGAAGGTGTGGCCGTAGTTGAGGACCGCCCGCCGGCCTCTCTCGTGAGGGTCTTCGGCCGCTATCGAAGCTTTGATGCCGGCCGCGCTCGCCACCGTAGCAATGAGAAGCTCCGGGTCTTGCGCCAGCAGGTCGCCGGCCCTCGAGGTCACGAGGTCGAGCAGCTGCTCGTCTCCGATCAGTCCCGCCTTGATGACCTCGGCCATCCCACTCACCAGCTCGGGTCCAGGCAGCGTGGACAAGAAAGCGACGTCGCAGATAACCGCCGTGGGTTGATGAATCGTCCCGATAAGGTTCTTGCCATAGGAGAGATTCACCCCGGTCTTACCCCCGATAGCGGCGTCGACCTGCCCCAGCAGGGTCGTCGGGACGTGCGCCACGGCCATGCCACGGTGGTAGGTGGAGGCCACATAGCCGCTGAGGTCGGTTATCACTCCCCCGCCGAAGCCGACGACGAGGTCGTGGCGGTGAGCTCCGATGTCCGCGAACGAGTCATAGAGCTCGGCCGCCACGCCGAGGGACTTTGCCCCCTCGCCCT
>JACDBF010000244.1 GCA_013695055.1 Actinomycetota bacterium | reverse complement strand
CGTCTAGGGCGTGGTGGCGGTCAATCTGGCGGTCGCCGATGGCTACGCAGTGGATCGACGGCGACGTACCGGCTCTGTTAGAGCTGGCCATCCTTCGTCAACGCGTTCTAGACGGCAAGATCTCGGTCGCACCGGAAGTCCGGCTAAGAACCAACGAGTTCGGCCTATCTCCCGCCGGCCGACAATCCCGCCGCTGGATGATTACCGAAAAAGATCGAGAGCGAGCCGAATACAAGAAGCCTGGGACGGTGACCAAGCTCCGAGTGGCGGTCGACCATGACTGACTTCGAAGCGTTGAAGGCGGCCCAGCAATCCGGCCGCGCGCCCGTCGAGCTCGCGGATCTCGATTTCCAGTGTCTTGATGATGCGCGCTTCACAGGCGAGGTCTTCTGCGATCCCATCGAAATCACGGCCCTCGAGACGCTCGCACTGATCGACCTCGGGGAACGGGGCATCGATCGGGAGCGCCCACACGACCGCGTTGCCATTCCCACCCGCTCGGTACTGATACGCGACCAGACGGAAGCCAGGCTTTACCCGCAGGACCTCGGTGGCGTCCACCACGACTTCCGGATTGCCCGGGCTCTTGAACCACCCCTCCGTTGTTTCCATTGGGAAGTCGTAAGGATCCTCGTCCTGCGGCAGTTGAGCGGCCCTCTCAAGGGCCTTGCGCAGCCTCTGCGTCCGGGTCATGGAGAATCGGGTGACTTCGCTCATAGATCGAATGTAGCGACGATCGGGCAGTGGTCGCTGAACTCCCAAGCCCCGGCTCTTCGTCCATAACCTTCACGCTGACTACTTTCTCAGTGAGCGCCCTGCTGGCGAATAGATAGTCGTCCTGCCACGGGACCTTGCTCGTGTTGTGCCGATGGGTCCGCACATGCGCGCAACGCTCGTCCTCACACGGACACTCCGTAGTGGAGGGCGTGAGTAATCACCCTTGGCTACGAGATCCACCAAACCGAACCGTTCGATCCTCTCGAAGAGGTTGCGGTGCCGCTCCCGGTGCGGGGGTTCCAGTTGCGTGCTGCAGTTGAAGTCGCCACCGAGCACGATGCGGAGCGGCGGGCGTGCCGGATCGTCGGTCAGCACCGATCGACCCAGTGACGTGAAGTGGTGAGAGGCAGCGGCGATAATGCCTTAAGGGAAGCGACTGCGCGCCTTCAGCCACAAGCACAAGCGCCGGGGTTATCGCAAGGCGTGGGCGATCCTCAGAGACGAGGGCTGGGGTGCCAATCGTAAGAAGATCCAGAGGTTGTGGCGGGAGAAGGGCCTCAGGGTGCCGCCACGAGCTAGGAAGCGTCAACGACTCGGCATCTCGACCTGTCCCGCGAATCGGCTCCATGCTGAGCGGCCCGATCACGTGTGGGCGCTCGACTTCCAGTTCGATCAGACCGCAGGCGGAAAGATTCTCAAGGTCTTGAACATCGTCGACGAGCACCCGGGAGGCGCTCGAGCTCGTCGTCGATCGACGCATCGATGCCGACCGGACCGTCGCGCGCTCGATGACATCGCCACCAGGCGAGGCGCCAAGCCCTCTTTCATCCGGTGCGACACGGGCCGGAGCTCACCGCCAATGCACTCAGGGGCTGGTGCCGCTTCTCTGGCACCGGCACGAGCTACATCGAACCGGGCTCGGCAGGGTTTCGTGTTGATGAGGTAAACCTGACGCGGAAGATAGTTCGGTTCGTTCCGAGTGATTGAGGGGACTGGTTCATGACCGGCAGGCTAGACAGACCAGCTTTATATGACGCCGCTCGCGACTTCTTGGAGACGGTGGCTGCTCAGGACTCAATCTTTACGCCGGGTCGGGGAATTTGGACTCCGTCCAATCTCGAGAGTCTCCGAAGCAGAGTGTTCGATAACTTGGACCTTGGCAAGGATGCCTTTGAAACCAAACTAAAGAAACAGGTGACCGGTGCTCCTCCTGAAGTGGTTCAACTTGCGGGAGAGGTTGTTTACGCCTGGTTCCTCAAGGCGGGACTGCCCCCACTTCGGTTGACTCGCGGGGTTGACAGTATTCACGCTGCATAAGCAACCTCGTGAACGGCTTCGAACTCGATCGGTGTGAGCTTGCCGAGGGCGCGCTGGCGACGCCGCCGGTGG
>JACDBF010000236.1 GCA_013695055.1 Actinomycetota bacterium | reverse complement strand
GATCTCGACTCCGCTACGATCGAGCGAGTCTGGGACGCTTTTCTGAGTGCGCTCGGCCCCCTTCAGGGGGCCGGGAAGCTGGGGCTATTGCTCTTCCAGTTCCCGCCGTGGTTTCACGTCGGTCGTGCCGCGCGTGACTATGTTCTCGAGTGCGCTCGCCGGGCGGCTCCTTTGCGCATCTGCGTTGAGTTTCGCAACAAGACGTGGTTGAGCGAGGACAACCGCGGTCGCACTGTCGATTTCCTGGAGGGCCATGGGATACCGCTGGTGTGCGTCGACATGCCACAGGGGTTTACGAGCTCTTTGCCCCCCGTGACGGCGGCGACGGCGGACACCGCAGTGGTGCGCTTCCACGGCCGAAACGCCAAGGATTGGGAGAGTGGATCGGTGCAGCGGCGCTTCAAGTACCTCTACAGGGAAGAAGAGCTCGAGGAGTGGACGCCGCGCATCGAGAAGCTCGCGACCGAGGCCTCGACCACCCACGTGTTGATGAACAATTGCTACTCGGACTACGCGCAGCAGAACGCCCGCGATCTGGCGAAGATCCTACGGCACGGCGGGGTGTCGGTCCAGTCACCGCCAGAGCTCGTAGGACTGCTCGAGCATCGCGCTCAGGAAGCGTCGTCGGATGGGTCAACGGCACCGCGAGATTGACCTCAGTCGCGGATTCAGTCAAGATACCCACTCGATAGGAGCGCAGCCGCGAGGAGATTTCCCCCACGAGCGAACTAGACGATTTTCTCACCAAGACCCTTGCCCGTCAGGTCGAGGCAGAAGAGGCGATCCACAACGGCGACCCGGAACCCCGAACGAAGATGTGGTCAACGAGGGATCCGGTAACCTTGCTCGGCGCGTTTGGGGTCGCCAACAGCGGCTGGAACGAGGTCAGCGAGGCTTTCCGTTGGGTTGCATCGCGGTTCTCGAACTGCACCGCGTATGAGTTCGAACTCGTTGCTGCGGGTGTCAGTGGGGACCTCGCTTATACGGTCGGCTACGAGCATTCCTCGTTGTCTGTCGACGACGGCCCGGTCGAACCAAACAACCTTCGTGTTACACACGTCTACCGCCGCGAAAACGGCGAGTGGAAGATCGTCCATCGCCATGGCGATCGTCTTCCCAGCAATCGGGGTCCGTTCGTCGACGCCTCGAAGGAGAAAGAATGACTGATCGCGATAAAGGTGGACTGTGACCACCTCAGAGGTGGCTGAAGTCCATCAGTTTCTGCTCCGCCTATATCGCAGTCACCCACTGTTAGACCGTCGTCCCGATGAATATTCCGATTCGCTCACCGGTGACATGGGGAGTCCCTAGTCAGCACAGCGCTGATCCTTCTCTAGACAACTGCCACGCAGATTACGCACAGCGCAACGCTCGTAGTCACCAATAGACGCGTAGGAACGATAACTGCCGCGGCCGATCGAGCGGTGCCCTCCTCAACAGCATGCAGGTACTCGACACTCGGATTTTCTGTCCGACGCTCATGGAGGCAGGCCCCTATTCCTGGGAGGCGAATCGAAAACCGTGCTTCCGCTGTATCTCTTGAACCTCTTCGATTCCGGTGCCCGGCACCAGTTGAGCGAGGTCTTCGAAGAAGTCCTCGATTCCGCCCGGCGTGCAGAAAGTGAGCAGACGGCCGGCGACTTCGCCGGTACTGTGGAAGTCGTGAAACACACCCCGAGGAATGAAGACAGAGCCTCCCTCCACGGCTCGCAGAGAACGATCCCCGATCATGAACTCGTACTCTCCCTCCACCACATAGAATAGCTCGTCGAAGCTGGGGTGAGCGTGCATCCCCGGGCCCCGCGTGTCGTCCGGAAGCCGCGTGCTCTCATAGACCGTCATCGAGTTGTCACTGAGCTCGCTCGCCACCTTGATCGTCACCACACCGCCGGTCTGGGGTCTCGGGATCGTCTTCCCTTCCCCGCGACCAACCGCGATGACCCTCTCGGCTGCGCTCACAGTCATGCCCCGGCTCCCTCCGGAGCCGGGATGAGACCCAACTGCTGGAGCATCGACAGCTGATCCACGACGTGCCAGTGCTCGGCGAGCTTGCCGTCCGCCACCCGGTAGATGTCGATGCCCGCGACAGAGAAGCTCTTGTTGGTCGCCGGGATTCCCAGGAAGTCCCCGACGTGGGTTCCGGAATTGGTCCACCTGACGACGAGCCTGTCTCCTTCGCCGATGACATCCTCGATCGTGAAGCGAGGAGCGAGGCCCTCCCTGAGCATCGACACCCGGTCCTTGAGGCCCTGACGCCCGTCACCCTGCCCCGGCAAAGGTTCATGCTCCTCGTAATCGGATGTGGCGAGCTCATCTAGAGCCGCGAGGTCGCCGCCAACCAGAACGTCCTCGTAGAAACGGCGCACCAGCTCTTCGGTCTCTGCTGCCACGAGACTCTCCTTTCCATTGCGGTTCGGACGTGACCAGCATTCACCGCCCGCTGGCTTTCGGCCATACCGTCCCGCCCACCGACTTGGTCACCGAGCTCAGATGACGGAGTATCGGGACATGACGACTACCCGTGGCTTTGCTCCCCTCATCCGACGACTCCGAGTTTCGGTTGGGCTCACTCAAGAGGAGCTGGCTGAAAAGGCCGGCATCAGCGTCCGGACGGTTAGCGACATCGAGCGAGGCCTGCGACGCTCCGTCTACCGCGACACGGCAGAGAGGCTCGCCGACGCCCTTGGCCTAGGCGAAGAGGGCCGGCCAGATTTCTTGGCCTTTGCGCGAGGACGGGCTGGCAGCATCCGTTCGGATCCGTCCCTCAGCTTCTCTGACCAGATCCGCACTCTCTTCGCAACCGTCCCGCCCCAGCCGACGCGACTGATCGGCCGCGAGCATGAGGTGGATCTGTTGATCAACGCGTTCGGCGACCGGTCGATCCGGTTGCTCACATTGACCGGACCGGGCGGGATAGGAAAGACCAGGGTTGCGGCAGAAGCCGCTGCGCGTTCGCAAGGGATGTTTCGTGATGGGATCTTCTTCCTGTCGCTTGGATCCATAGACCAGCCTGGTCGCGTTATTCGTTTGATAGCTAGAGCTTTGGGTCTGGTCGGGATCGAGAACGCGACCGTCACGGAGATCGCCGAACACGTCGGAGAAGGGCAGGTCCTGGTCGTCCTCGACACTTTCGAGCACGTACTTCAAGCGGCGGTTTCCTTAGCCGACCTACTTTCGGAATGTAATGGCTTGACCCTGCTCGTCACGAGCCGCGAATCGCTTCATATTCGAGGCGAGCACGTCATCCCCATCCCTGCGCTCGAATTACCGGACGTGGGAGTTACTGACTTGTCGACGGTTGCTTCCACGGCCCTGTTCCTTGACCGAGCCCGCGCGGTAAAGCCGGATCTCTCCTTGGACGAGAAAGCAGCGCGACTACTGGTCGACATCTGCCGACGTTTGAATGGGTTGCCACTCGCCATCGAGTTGGCGGCGTCCCGGATCCAGCACTTGCCGCTCGTTGCTCTGAGTGACCAACTCGAGTCTCGACTAAACGTGCTGACCCGAGGGCCCGCCGATCTACCTCCTCGACAGCGAACGATGCGCGACACCCTCGCGTGGAGCCACGAGCTATTGAATCCCACGGAACAATCATTATTCCGAGCTATCTCAGTCTTTTCGGGCGGCTGGACGCTCAAGGGCGCTACCCACGTATGGGGGTCAACCTCGCCCGGTCGAGACATCCTCACAACGATGAGCGCGCTGGTCGACAAGAGCCTCGTAGTCCCGGCCGAGTCGGAAGGTCCGGAACCACGCTACGGAATGCTCGATGTCATCGGTGAATACGCCACTGAGCAACGGGAAAAGCATGGAGAGAGCCAAGTTTTGCGTCGTGCCCACGCGCTGTTCTTCCTATCTTTGGCGGAAAGAGCGGAACAGGAGCTCGGCGGGCCGGCGCAAGAGACCTGGTACCGGAACCTGCTTCTCGAGCACGACAACCTCCGGAAGGCGCTGCGATGGGCGGCTTCCCAAGGGGAGACGGAACTCGGTGTCAGGCTCGCGGGCGCGCTGTGGCAGTTCTGGAGAACGCTTGGTTATTACGCCGAAGGGCGCGCCTGGCTCAATGAAACCCTTGAAGCGGCCCCCGAAGCAGGGACCGAATTCCGGGCCAAGGCGATGTGGGGCGCCGCTTGGCTGGCCTTTCATCAAGACGATCTCCGCATGGCCCGTACCTACAGCGAGCAACTACTCGCGATAACGGACGAGAACGATCGCACGATCATGCGCCGAAACGCCCTGACGGTGAAGGCCATGCTCCATATGGCAGAGGGACGGTTCCCAGCCGCGCTGGTTCCTCTCCGTCGCTGCGTCGAAATCTGTGAAATGCTCGGCCCGAGCTGGCACCTGGCGACGTCCAAGCTGAACCTTGCTCTGGCATCCATGCACACCGGCCATTTGAAGGACGTACCTCGACTGCTTGAGGCCGCACTCGACCTCTATCGGGCATTCGGCGACGAGCGTTTCGTCGCCCGCGCACGGGTGTATCTCGCCCACTTGGCCCTTTTGGAGGGAAAGACGTCGGAAGCGAGGAGACTTTTTTCGGAGGGGGTTCGGCTGTTCTCGGCCCTCGAAGATCACGGTGGGATCGCAGAGTCTCTGGAGGGCCTCGCTGCCGTCAGCGCATCCGACCTCAAGATGGAGGCGTCGGCTTTGTTATGGGGCACGGCGACACGGTTGAGGGAGTCGTCTACGTCAAAGACTCTTCCGTTCGAACGCGCACTCATCGATCGCTGGCTGGATGACGCCAAGGCTTCGTTGGGCGAAGACGAATGGAGCTCGATGCTCGCGCGAGGCAGAGCTCTAGACATCGAGGACACGATGGCTCGCGTAAACGCGTTCGACTAGAAAGACCCACATGCACCTAGTCAGCACAGCGTTGATCCTTCTCTAGACAACTGCTACTCGGACTACGCGCAGCAGAACGCCCGCGATTTGGCGAAACTGCTCAGACATCGCAACATCTCGGTTGTGGGCGGTGCCCGAGCCGGCCTAATGCTCCGCGCATTAGGGATGGCACCTGACAAACTGTTCGGCATGGACCGTCCCGCCGCTACTCGCAACGCTCGGCTGCTCGTCATGAATGTCGAGCGGGTCATACGGGGAAAGAGGGCGGCGGTCGAAGCCGCCACGACCGCGCTTCTCGCCGGCGGTCATCTCCTGGTCGAGGACGTGCCCGGAGTCGGCAAGACGATGCTGGGACGGTCGCTGGCGCGGTCGATCTCGGGTTCGTTCAAACGGGTGCAGGCCACGCCCGACCTGCTTCCCTCCGACATCACCGGCTCATCGATCTTCAACCAGGACACTCGGAGCTTTGAGTTCATCCCCGGCCCGATCTTTG
>JACDBF010000234.1 GCA_013695055.1 Actinomycetota bacterium | reverse complement strand
CACCTTGAGGGCCACGGGAACCGAAGGCGAGGCGCCGATAGCTTGCTCTGTCGAGGTAGGCCGCGCGATCCACCAAGCTCAGGCACACAAAGGCACGGGCGGCGCCGGCACGGCTGCATGCTCGGGCGACATGCTTCTCGGAGCCTTGGCTGCCTGCGCGCAGGTCACCTGTCAGATGGTTGCCGCAGCCATGGGGATCGACGCCGAGCGGATCGGAGTCGAAGTCGAGGGCGATCTAGATCTCAGGGGCACCCTTGGCATCGATCCCGACACGCCCGTGGGGTTCCAATCGATCCGGCTGCGTTTCGAAGTCGACGCCCCCGGCCTCGATGCAGCGCAACTCGAGAGCCTTCGCGAGAAAACAACCCGTTACTGTGTGGTCCTGGCCACCCTGCGCGAGGCGCCTCCGATCGAAGTGACCTGGGGTCCGTAGAGGCCTGCAGTGTGCGACGCGATGGCGAGGAGCGCAGGCAAGCTGCTAGCGCCGAGCTCTCGAGGGTCCTGGAGCGCCCCTTCCGCCCCTGGTCGCCCGGCGCTCACGCTCGACCCTTCCCACTTCTACGCTCGCTTCCTGCTCGTATCAATCCCTTGAGCACCCCTTGCCTCTTGGCGAGCGCTCCTTGCTCGCCTACGAGCCTCAGCAGCTTGCTGTGTCGCACGGTCTGCAACTGCCTGAGCTTGGGCGGCTTGCTGCTCTAGACGATCAGCCTCTTGCTCCGCCGCGTCGGCTGCCGACTTCAACCTCTTGATCCGCCTCAGCTTCTCCTCCCGAACCGCTTCGGTTTCCTCGGGAAGCTCTATGCCAAGAGGGAGCGCGTCCTCGAAGCCGCTCGGTTCCAGGTCCCGCGTCAAGCGGCCCTTAAGCAGCATTTGACGCTCCTCCCTGGAGGCCCCGGCCTCAAGGGTTCGACGCATGAGTTCGAGATGAGAGGGGGATGCCGCATGTCCGGCCTCGGTCAGGATCTCCCTCCCCTGCTCTAGCAACCTGGCCACGAGCTGTCGGCGCTTCTCCGAAAGACCCCGAACCTCTTCTGCGTTCTCGGCTTGCCGGATCATGTCGCGAGCCTCCAGAAGCAGCTGAAGATCGCTGTGGCAATGGCGCGCCAGCTGATTAATCGCCCACGCCGCAAGGTTTGGCTTGCGGAGACCACGCATCTCTGCCGCCGCCTCCTTTTGGCCGGAGTCCCGGAGTTTCTTGATTAGTTCATCGCGAGCCGAAGTGAAATCAGCTAATGGCAACCCGTATAGATGATCCAGGGTCGTCTCGAGGTCACTACTCATCGGGCCTCTGCCGAGGATGCATCCTTACCCATTCTCTTGCCTTCTCAGAGCCGCTTAATGTATTGCTCAAGCTCCTGGCGATCGCGCTCCACTCCCTCTTCAATATAGCTTCGGACCTGGGCAAAAGCGGGCTGTGGGCTCCGTCGCATGACTCTAAGCTCCCTCGATAACGGCCATGAGTCTCTCGGTCAGGTCCTCCGCTGCCTCGTGATCCAACAGGGCGTCGGTCGCCCGCACAGCGTCACCATTCACATCTTGCGATAGATACCGTGCGCGCATACGACGTCAACAGGCAGCGCCACGCATCTCAAGATTGCATATTCGTCATCGAATAACACGATCACGGCCCGATCGAAGTCCCATGTCCTAAAGGGAGAGAGTTGGCGTTGTCCTCGCTTGCCCCCTTGGACAACACGACACTTCACCTGAAGTCGTTCGCCGTCTGCTGACTTGATGTCCCAGCTCCTCTCGGAGTTGTCCGCTAGCTTCTCTTTGAACATCGCCGCAACCAGATCCTCCGCGTAGTCCCCGGCCGGAGCATTCATCGTTCGTACGATTCCCCGACGAGTCAGCTCCCGGAGAATGCCTCGGTACATCCTGAAGAGCTCGGCGGTAACTAGGTTCTCCAGACCTTCCACAGGATCGCGACTCGTCAGTCGGGTTCGCGTGAACTCTCGACGATTGCCGCGCGTCCTATCGCCGATGTCGACTTGGGGTTGCGGTGATAGATGGCGTTTTCGGTAAAGAGATCTGCGATCTCATTGGGCTCGTAACTCTTCCACGCCGACACGTAAGCGTCGAGCCTCCGTTGGACGTACTCACTGCTCGCGGTCTCGGACATGAAATCGCCTTTCGTCAGATCTGCCCGGCCGCAGTTTGACACCCCGAGCCCTCCGCCCGTGATGCGTACGGGCAGGAGCAACCGGGCCGGGACACGAAGCGCGCCTCCCCTCTTCCAGCATGAGCCAACTAGACCAGATGGTTGATCAGCACGCCGCCAGAAGATGGGTGAAGGGATCGACCGCCTCTCCGTAGTCTGGGTGCCACTCGAAGTGATCGTGTGGAGCGGTGGTGGCCGCGTTGCCGCTGTTGCCCACATAGCCGATGATGGCGCCAGCAGGCACCGGACCGAGAGCACCGTAGCGTGACAGGTGGGCGTTGTAGACGTATCCGAAGGCGCCCTCGACCCTTACGCCCAGGCCTCCCAGCTCACTGGGGGCTTCCACCGCTACTCCCGCGAAGGGAGCCCTCACCGGCGTGCCCACCGGAGCGAAGATGTCATTGCCGGCATGAGGGTGATAGCCGCCTCCGTAACGGGGGGCTCCGAAGTCGTCCGACAGGCGATGCGGTGGATCGACTGGGCAGATCCACGTGACCGCGGGGGGCCCCAGGGTCAAGGCGGCCCTCGCTCGTTCGAGGAAGGCGAGGTGACGGCCCGCCTCGTAAGTGGTCCAGCTGCCAAAGGAGCGTCCGTCCGACTCGTATAGCGCGAAGGCCAAGTCGGCGTTGCATTTCGGATCGAGCGTGCATGACACAGGGTTCCCATGAACGGAGTTGATCTGCCACAACCCCTCGTCGCTGGTTCCATTCGGATTGAAGGACAAGGCATCAACCTGGCCGCCGGACTCCGCCAACGCGATCGCGACGGCGATGGCGAGATCATTGCCCTCCCACCCGGCGGACGCTGCGAGAACGGCGAGCGCACAGTCCGACAATCTATTGCCGAGCTCGAGGGCCGTGGGGCAGCGACTCGGGGACGCCCATTCCACTCCCGCCCCCGCGTAGCCCGTGGATTGTCGCTTGCGCGCTGTCGCGAAGGCGCGACGCACGTCCAGGACGCCCGCGATCAGTACACCCTCGTGGCGCTCCAACTCGCCGGCCGTCCTCGCCAGCTCAGCCTTTACCACGTACAGCATGCGGCGCTGCTCTTCGAGCCTCCTTGCCCGAAGCCCTTCCCCTTGCGCCAAGAGAGGCGCGCCTACTCTCCTCGCTGAGTCAGCAGCCACCTCTTTGTGCCGCCGGCCAGTCTCATAGATCAGTCTGCGGATGAGATCGGAGGCATGCCGAAGACGCATGGCCGCGAGTCGAACGTAGGCGAGAAGTTGTCTCGCTTCGACGATCTGCAAGCGCGGAGGAGAGCTCACCAGCCCTCTTCCTCGGGATAGCCAACTTGTGCCCCTTTGAATATGAAGGCGCGCTTCCACCAACCGCCTCTTGGCCTCCGAGATGGCACCGAGCGTGCCTGTTTCGACTTCGATGGCTCGGTCAGGAGCAGGAGCGGTTGGTCCGTGAGACTCCGACCTCCCGCCGCCCCGGCGATCTACGCTCACGAAGGCCGATTGCGTCGGGGCCGCCAAGGCGACTGGGCCCTGGCCACTCAAGCAAAGCGCAATCGCGATCGTCAGGCCAGTCCGCATTCTGACAGTCGTCATCAGCTCATTTGATGGACCCGGAGGATTCCGCCAGACGCTTGCGCCTCGGCCGCGCAGTCGAAGCCCCAGCTTGCTCCCGGCGGCCAGTTGCTGCGATTGGCGATTCCGTTGGCTACCACGGAGCCATCTGCATCGACGAAGGTGCAGCCGAGCTCGGCGTAGGAGATGACGCGGCCACTCTTGTTCGTCGCGACCCCCACCAGATCGCTGTAGCCGTAGGAGTTGGTGAGATGCACATCGTGAACCGCGATGTCCTTTCGGAAGCCGGTCGTCTCGACCGTCACGCCCTGTCCGTTCGGCACCCACTTGGGAACCCGCTTCGTCACGGTTCTGGTTCTGACGATCGTCCGTACCTTAAAAGCGCGCACTCTCTCCACCCGCCCGGCTAGTTCCGTCACACGAGCGTGCAGCCGTGCAGAACGCTCAGTTAACGCCGCGATGCGTTCGCTTCCGGAGGAGAGTCGTTCGCGCGCGGCCGCAAGCCTGCCTTCAGTCGCCACCTTGCTCTCGGACAGCTCACCAATTATCCGAAAGGC
>JACDBF010000089.1 GCA_013695055.1 Actinomycetota bacterium | reverse complement strand
GACAGGCACGAGCTCAGACGGAAGCGCCGCCGCCTCGGTAAGGAGCTGCCCGGAGCAGGCTTTCGCTCTTCCACGCCGGATTCGCTCGAGCGAGACGTCGCCACCTTTATCGCCATGCATCGGGGAGCCGACGGCCATAAGGGCCACTTCATGGGGCCCGAAATAGCCACTTTCTTCGAACGTCTCGTTCGTTCCTTCGAGCCCAGCGGATCGCTGCGGCTCGACTTCCTCGAGGTCGGCGACCGGGCCATCGCCTCGACCTTCGGCTTCGAGCTGGGTGGGACTTTTTACCTCTACAACTCCGCCTACGAGCCGGATGCGGCTCGCCTTTCGCCCGGTCTCGTGCTCGTCTCGGAGCTGGTGAAGGACGCGATCGAACGAGGGTTGAGGATCTTTGACTTCTTGAGGGGGCCGGAGCGCTACAAGTACCAGCTTGGCGCCCAATCGCTCCCTCTGAACAACGTGCGTGTCTTGAACAAAGTTCAATAGGGCAGACCGTACGATGACCCCCGAGTGCTGAAGAACATTGCGGTCATCGCGTACCACTCCTCCCCTCTCTTGGAGCCGGGGTCCGGGGACTCAGGTGGCATGACTATTTATGTTCGAGAGCTGGCCGCGGCGGTCGCTCGTCTTGGAGTTCGCACCGACATCTTCACGCGCGCCCAGGGCTCAGCTCGGCGGATCACGGAGCTGTCGAATGGCGTCCGCGTGATCGCGATCGAGGCCGGTCCTGATGCGCCGCTCCAGAAGGAGGAGCTGAGCGCCCACGTCGACGAATTCGTAGCCGGAGTACGGGCGTTTTCGGTGACCCAGCGAGTCGCCTACGACCTTGTGCACTCGCATTACTGGCAATCGGGGCTCGTGGCGCGATCGCTGGCCGATACATGGAACGTGCCCCTCGTTCATTCCCACCACACTCTCGGGCAAGTGAAGAATCAGACTCTGGCCCCCGGTGATGTTCTCGAGCCGCCCAGCCGGTTGAGCGGAGAGGCCGCCGTTAATCTCGCAGCGGACGTCCTCATAGCGTCGACCGACGACGAGTGGGAGCATCTCTCTTGTCTTTACGGGGTGTCTCACGATGCCTTGAAGATCATTCACCCAGGAGTGGATCACGGACTCTTCCACCCCGGCGACCGGGCGGCGGCGCGCGCCGAGCTGGATCTCGATGATGAGCTCATGGTCTTGTACGTTGGCCGCATCCAACCACTCAAGGGCCTCGAGCTCGCGATCAGAGCAATCGGGGAGCTCGCAGGCTCGATGCAGAAAGCCGTGCGTTTTCTCGTCGTCGGAGGAGCCAGCGGGCGCGGCGGAGACGGCGAGATCACACGGCTAAACCGACTTGTGTCAGATCTGCACCTGGGAAACGTAGTTCGCTTCGAGGGGGCGCAACCGCATGATCGCTTGCCCATCTTCTATCGAGCCGCCGACGCTTTGGTCGTGTGCTCTCACTCGGAGTCATTCGGCCTGGCGGCACTCGAAGCGCATGCTTGCGGGACTCCCGTCGTGGGCACCGCCGTGGGCGGGCTCTCTTACATTGTGGTCGACGGAGTTTCGGGGTACTTGATCGATACGCGCGATCCGTCGGTGTTCGCGCGCCGCCTGCGGGCCGTTCTGGATCCCAAGGCAAGCGATGGCTTTCACGAATCAGCCAGCCGTTCGGCCGCGACCTTCTCGTGGGATCGATGCGCGGCACAGTTCTTCCAGCTCTACGATTGCTTGGTGCGCGAGCGTTCCCCCGAAGCATGCACCTGCTAGTAGAGCCGCGCAGTCTCTAGGGCGCGAAGAAACCGGTTGTCCTCGCGAAGAAAACCGCCACGAGTGTGAGCAGGTCTTTTGCCTTCCCACCAGCAAGCTCGCGTCGTTGACTCACATCTGTTCGGTCGCTATGTTGCTGCACGTTCCCTAGGACGATGGAAGCTGCTCAGGCATCGGAAGTCGTTTTTGGGAATCATGGGTCCCAGAAGCGGATGACGCTCGCTTTCGTGTGTGGGGAAGTGCACGAGAAAGAGTCGTTCTGAAGTTTCTGGGGCCCGTTTGAATTTGCGGAGCGACACGCTAGCGGCTTGTCAGAGCTCTCAAGAAGAACCGCAGGTTGGCGGGCCGCTCCGCAAGCCGGCGCATCAGGTACGGATACCAAGCCGACCCATAGGGAACATAGGTTTTCACGCGATAACCATCGCGCGCGAGCTGCTCCTGCAGACCACTGCGAATTCCGTAGAGCATTTGTATCTCGAAATCGTGGTCTGCAAGGCCCGTGCGCGCGGCAGCTCGCTTGGCGTGCTCGAGGAGTGATCCGTCATGGCTGGCGATCGCGGGGGCGGTTCCGTTCTCAAAGAGCCAATCGATCAGGAAAGCGTACTGGGCATCGATCTCGCTCCGCTCTTGAAAAGCGGCGCCTTCAGGTTCCGCATAGGCGCCCTTGACGAGCCGAATCCGTGGCTTGATGTCGGCCATGCCCTGCAGATCCACGGGCGTGCGGCGCAGATACGCCTGGATGGCTAGGCGAAGCTCTGGGAAGTCTGGTTGCAGGACTCTGTAGACGGAGACTGTATCGGTGACGAAGTCTGATTGCTCCATGTCGATCTCGACCGTGGTTCCGACCGCTTGGGCTTCGGCGGCGAGCCGGCGTGAGTAGTCGATACAGGCTCCCTTGTCCAACGTCAGCCCAAGCTGCGTGAGCTTGATCGAGACCGTCGTGTCTACTCCGGTTTCTTCGATTCGCTTTATTGCGGCCAGGTAGTCGTCGGCCGCGGACTGCGCGCCTTCGGGGTCGGTGACTCCTTCGCCGAGCAGATCGAGGATGCCGCCGATCCCGCTGGCGTTGCGTTCTCGGATTGCCTCTATCGCGTCTTCCAAGACATCGCCGGCAACGAACCGCTTGACGACCGGCTGGGTGAGCTTGCCCTCGGAGATCAACTGTTGCACGCGCGGCTTCTCAGCTACCCACAGCAGTGCTCGATTGGCCACTCACGAATCCTCTCGGTCAATTGGTGGGCCGAAATGTCATCATAGGCATCTCCCGCCCCATGAGGATGGCGACCAACCAGGCGACCGCGAGGTAGAACGGCCGTGAAAGACATCATGATCCGCACCATGACTCTCGAAGATCTCGATCACTACCTCGACCTCCGAGAGACGGTCGCTTCTGAAGCCCGGCTTATCGGAGCAGAGGCGCCCATCGATCGGGCCGGAGACCGGGACAAGACGGTGGCCCGTTACGTGACCGCTGAAGATGGCTGCATGTTCGTAGCGATCTTCGGCGACCGACTGGTGGGAGCTTCGGGAGTAAACGTGCACCAAGGCATAGCGGATCTGGGTATGAATATCGCGCCTGAATGGCGCGGCCGGGGCATCGGTAGCGCCTTAATCGAGGCCTCCATCGACTGGGCTCGCGCGCAGGCGGCTCACAAGATCTCCTTGCAGGTATGGCCTCACAACGACACGGCCATAGCCCTTTACGAGAAATACGGCTTCGTGCGGGAGGGTTATCTGCGCAGGCACTGGCGGCGTCGCAACGGTGAGCTATGGGACGCAGTCATCATGGGCCTGCTCTTGGACCAGGCGCTTGCGGACGGAGGGGCATGACCGATTCCGTGGCTTTGATAGCGGTTGATCCCGCGGCCTTCGCGTACGACTTCGGGCCGAGCCATCCGTTGCGGCCCGAACGGGTGTCGCTCACTTACGATCGCATAGGCGCGCTCGGCTTGACCGAACGGCCGAACGTTCGCACTGAGGGGGCCGGGAGTGCTTCAGATGAGCAGTTGACGGCCGTGCACGCCCCCGATTTCGTGGCCTGTGTCAGGGCAATCGATGAGGGTAAGGCGGCGGCATCCGACGGATTCGACTTCGGTCTTGGAACTCCGGACGATCCGATCTTTGCGGGCATGCACGCCTCGTCTGCAGCCGTATGCGGCGCATCGGTGCGCGCGGCCGAGCTCGTCGTTGAAGGACAGGCCGATCACGCATTCAACCCCGCGGGCGGACTTCATCATGCGCGTCGTGCAGAGGCGTCGGGCTTTTGCATCTACAACGATCCGGCGGTCGCGATCGCGCGCATACTCGAGCTGCGACCGGACTGGCGCGTGATGTACATCGACGTTGACGTTCATCATGGCGACGGCGTGCAGTGGATCTTCTATGAGAATCCTAAGGTGCTGACCGTCTCGTTGCATCAGTCGGGCAGGTATCTGTATCCGGGGACCGGTTTCGAGGACGAGATCGGAGCCGGGCAAGCTGTCGGGACATCCATCAACGTGCCGCTCTTGCCGTACACGGGAGAGGCAGATTACCTGTGGGCGCTCGAGCGCGTCCTTACGGATGCCGCCCGCGCTTTTCGTCCCCAGGTGCTGGTGACTCAACTCGGCGCCGACACTCATCACGGCGATCCTCTGGCCAATCTCGGTTTGACGATGTCCGCTTATCCCCGCATGAGCTCCCTCCTTCACCAGACGGCGCGCGATCTCTGCGGCAACCGGTGGGTGGCAACCGGGGGAGGCGGCTATCAATTCGACACGGTCGTGCCCAAGGTGTGGACGATGCACTTTGCCGGTATGTGCGAGGCCCCCGAGTCGATCCCCGAAGAGTGGCTCGACGACCTCTCCAGTGAAGAGGTTTCGCGGTCCTACAGCGAGCCCGTAAAGCGGTCGGTCGAGCAGGTGCTGGGCGAGTGCCTCCCGCTACTTGCGAAGCTGTCTGCGACCAGCAGAGACGGCTGAGGCCGCCTGCCCGTCGCCGGCCGCATAACCTTCGCGACATGAGCTCGGTGCACCTCGTCCTGGGCTGGTCGGTTCCCAGCGGCTTCGGCGTCCTCACCCTGTGGTCGGCGTACTGCCTGATTCGCAATCGCCCGCCCGCGAGAGGCTACTGGAGTCTCTTGGGTGTGCTCCAGGTCGTTCTCGGCCTGCAGATAGTGGCCGGGTTGATCTTGTTCGCGCTCGGAGGCCGGCCCGACTGGCTTCATTACGCTTACGGAGCCTTCTTTCCCATCGCATTGCTGGTTGCCGCTCACCGGCTCGGCACGCGTTTTGCCGACATCCCGTGGGTCGTGTTCGGCATTTCCTCTTTCTTGATCTGCGGTTTGACCATCCGCGCTCTTCTTACGGGGTTTGAAGCTGCCTAACCTGAACATCGTCGACGCGGTCGTCATCGTGCTGGCCGTGGTGGCGGCTGTAAGGGGCTGGCACCGAGGACTGGTGGGGCAGGTCTTCGAGCTCGGCGGGGGACTGCTCGGTCTGGCGGGGGGTGTCGTCGCCGGCCCCCGCATCGCCTCAGCTCTCTCGGAGGGGCCCGGGATCGAAGCGGTCGTGATCTCCCTCGTCGCTCTGGTCGTGGGACTGTCGATCGGCCAGGCCATCGGCTACCTCTTGGGCCGCCGCTTCGGCCTCGTTGCGCGGCGGGCCCGCTTGGGTGGGCTCGACGCGACTCTTGGGGCGATCTTCGGCGC
>JACDBF010000202.1 GCA_013695055.1 Actinomycetota bacterium | reverse complement strand
GGAGTCATTCGACTGCTCATTTGCTCCTCGCTTCGGGCGGAGACGAATTAAGAGTGATTACGCGCGGCCCGTCGTCATCCACCGATATCACGCTAACCGATGCCGGGCCGATGATGAGTCGCTGGAACAGATCGATGTGCACGCCGAGATAGTGCGCGCATACGAGCCGAATGACATCGGCGTGCGAGACGCAGCAAATTGCTTGCTTGCGATGCTTGGCCCGAAGTTTCTCGATTTCACCCACGGCGCGCATCTGCACCTCTCGCAGGGACTCGCCGTCCGGAAAGCGCGCGGCCGAAGGGAATCGCTGCACGGTCCTCCACAGTCTCGTTCCCACGAGTGTCTTGAACGACCGATTGGTCCATTTGCCGTACTCGACCTCACCCAGGTTGCGTCTGGTCCTCACGGTTAGCCCATGAGGCCCGGCGACGAAACGCGCCGTCTCGAACGTTCTCTCGATCGGGCTCGAGTAGACGGCTTTCAGCGGCACGCGCGCCAGCATTTGTGCGGCAGCTTCGGCCTGGGCTTCACCTTCCTCGCTCAGGTGGATGTCGGGCATCCAGCCGGAGAGCTTGTGGCCGGTATGTGAGGTGACGCCGTGCCGGACGAAGTAGAACATCGTCACGCGAGAGCCCTTCCTATCGCGTCGAGCGCGCTGGGGTTCTCGAGGGATGATAGGTCGCCGGACTCTTCACCGAGGACGAGAGCGCGAATAGCGCGCCTCACTATCTTTGCGGACCGCGTCTTCGGTAGCTCGTCGACGAACACGATCCGGGCGGGCGTGAACGCCTTGCCCAACTCGGACGCGATCGTCCGTTTGACGCCGGCCTCGAGCGCGGCACCCGTCTCGGCCCCCGGGCGTGCGATGCAGAAACACCACACCGCCGTACCTTTCACATCATCGGGAATACCTACAGCGGCGCACTCTATGACCGAGGGGTGGTCCACCGCGGCCGATTCGAACTCTGCCGGGCCCATTCGCTTACCCGCTATGTTCAACGTATCGTCCGACCGTCCGTGCAAGTACCAGTAGCCGTCGGAGTCGATGGATGCCCAGTCTCCGTGCACCCACACGCCGGGCCAGCGCGACCAGTAGGTCTCAAGGTAGCGTTCGGACGCGTTCCAGAAGCCGCGCGTTTGCCCGGGCCAAGGCTTCGTGCACACCAGCTCACCAACCTGTTCGCGCACCGGCCGGCCCTGTTCGTCGTAGACATCTACGGCCATTCCAAGCGACGCGCTGCCGAGCGAGCACACCTTTGTGGGGATGACCGGCGACTGCCCGAGAAAACATGCTCCGACCTCGGTGCCGCCCGACATATTGACGATGGGACAGCGCCCGCCGCCCACCACGTCGAAGAGCCATCGATACGGTTCGGGATTCCACGGCTCTCCCGTCGACCCGAGCACACGCAGGCTGGAAAGGTCGTGAGCGCGCACGGCGTCATCCCCGGCAGGCATCAGCGCCCGCACGAGCGTGGGCGAGATCCCGAGCACGCCCACCCCGTGACGTGCGCAGATGTCCCAGAGACGGTCTGGGCCGGGATGGTTCGGAGCGCCCTCATACAAGAGAACGGTTGCCCCTACCGCGTGCCCTCCGAAGATCTCCCAGGGGCCCATGATCCAACCCATGTCGGTTACCCAGAACAGAACGTCCGCGGACCGAACGTCGACCTGATACGCGGCCTCGGCAGCCAGCTTGACGAGCAATCCGCCGTGAACGTGGACGCTGCCTTTCGGCCGGCCCGTCGTTCCCGATGTGTAGGCGATCATCACCGGGGTCTCCGGATCGAGCTCGGGCGCGACGTGGAGCTCCGGCTGGTCCTCGAACGCGGCGCGCCAGTCGACATCCCGCTCGCCGGCGATCACCGGCTCCGAGGGAAACCGGCGCCACACAACCAGGTGCTCGAGAGACGGCACTTCAGAGATGGCGGCATCGGCCGTCGCCTTCATCGGGACCACAGCCCCCCGCCGCCAGAACCCGTCGGCTGTGAACAAGAGCTTCGCGCCGGCATCCTCCAAGCGGGCGGCGATGGCCGTGGCGCCGAAGCCGGAAAAGATAGGGAGGTAGATTGCGCCGATGCGAGCTATCGCGTACGCCGCGACGATGTTTTCGGGCACCATCGGCATGTAGACTCCGGCCGTATCGCCCGGCCCGATTCCCAGCTCGAGGAGCCCGTTGGCGACGCGATTGACCTCAGCCGACAGCTCGGCATAGCTGAGCGTCCGCACATCGCCGTCTTCTCCCTCCCACAACAATGCGGCCTGATCGCCCCTGGTCGCGAGATGGCGGTCTATGCAATTCGCGCTGAGGTTGACCTTTCCTCCGGGGAACCAGCGTGGCCATTGGGGACCACGCGAATCGTCGAGCACGCGCTCATAGGGAATCGTGAACTCGAGGCCGAGATCCTCTACGGCCTCATTCCAGAACCACTCGATGTTGCTGCA
>JACDBF010000191.1 GCA_013695055.1 Actinomycetota bacterium | reverse complement strand
ACCAGGCGCGGGCACTACTTCCTCCGCCGGCGCTCTGACCCCGTAAGCAACCTCCGGCTGGCGCGCGCCGTCGGCTCAGTTGACCGAGCCCTACGGGGGGTGGCGGCGTGAGCCCTACCTACTGCGACAGGTGCGACTCGACCGATTGCAAATGCTTCACGGCCTCGGGCATCGCCCGCACCGGCGGCCTGCCGCCCGCGATGCTCCGAGCGGTGGATCCCGTTGCAAGCCCTCCCAAGGCGGCCACGCTTTCTCCCCCAGCGGGCACTGCACCCCTGCACACCCCCCCGAAGTCGCTTGCCACCGTGCCACCACTCCCGGCCGAGCCTCCTGAGTTGGCCTATGACCTGCGGATTCTCGACCTATTCAAGAAGGACATACGGAAAAAAGGGGTGGTTGGCGAGGAAACTACCGCTGCCACCGTGAAGCTCATCATCGTTACCCGTCTGCTCGGTGGTCCCGGGTCGAAGTCCAAGCCCACTAGCGCCATCGTCAAGGGGGACTCGAGCTCGGGGAAGAGCTACACCGTCGAATCCACGGTCCGTTTCTTTCCACCGGAAGCAGTCCTTGAGATGACCGCCATGAGTGAGCGGGCCCTCGTCTACTCGAAGGAAGACTTCAAGCATCGCACGATAGTCCTCTATGAGGCCGTGGCTCTCAGAGAAGGGGTGCAGGACAACCTCACCGCCTACCTCCTCCGCTCGCTTCTATCCGAAGGTCGCCTCGAGTACCCGGTCACCGTCAGAGCCAAGGACGGCAACTGGACGACGAAGACCATCGTCAAAGAGGGGCCGACCAACCTCATCCTCACGACCACCAAGGTGTCAATCCACGCGGAGAACGAGACCAGGGCGCTATCGCTCACTACTGACGACACCCCAGACCAGACCCAGAGAGTCTTCCGGGAGCTCGCCAACGAGGGGGAGGGCGGTGTCGATCTCGAGCCCTGGCATCAACTCCACCGCTGGCTTCGGACCGCAGAACACCGCGTCACCATTCCCTTCGGACCCGCGCTGGCAGAGTTGGTCCCACCGGTTGCCATACGCCTCAGAAGGGACTTTGGGGCAGTCCTGGCCCTCATCCGAGCCCATGCAATCCTTCACCAACTGAACCGCCCCAGGGACTCAGAAGGCCGCATCATCGCCACCCTCGACGACTACGAGGTGGTGCGCGATCTCATCGCCGGCGTCGTCTCCGAAGGGGTCGGCGCCACCGTCTCTCCGACCGTCAGAGACACGGTCGAGGCAGTGAGTGCTCTTGCCGGCGTTCACCAAGACGGCGTTACCGCCACCGCCCTGGCCGAGAAGCTGGGCCTGGATAAGTCCGCCGCCCGTCGCCGCCTGCTGATGGCGAAGCGAGACGGCTACATCACCAACCGGGAAGAGCGCCGTGGCCACCCAGGCCGCTGGGTCATCGGGGAGCCACTACCGGAGGAAAAGGAGCTCTTGCCACCACGCCACCGCCTCGAGAACAGAACCGCAGGTCAAGCCAGTGGTGGCACGGTGGCACGCGGATCCGAGGGGGATAAGGGGGTGGGCCCATGAACCTCGCCACCTTGCAACGCACCGCCTTCTCGACTTCGAGATTGCTCGATTTCGTCTCCGAGAAGGAGCTCACGCTTCAGTGCGGCTTCGGTTCCCAGGATTGGCCCCTGGTCGCGGTCAAGGAGCTGATCGACAACGCCCTCGATGCCTGCGAAGAGCAGGGCATCGCCCCCGAGATCGCAGTCATCCTCGATGAGGGTGTGCTCACCGTGGAAGACAACGGGGCCGGCATCCCACCCCAGGTGGTTGACGCCTTGCTCGACTTCTCGGTGCGGGTCTCGAGCCGGGAAGCGTATGTCGCACCCGATCGAGGCGCCCAGGGGAACGCTCTCAAGACGATCGTCGCCATGCCGTTCGTCCTCGACGGCGAAGAAGGGCGCATAGAGATCGTGGGAGGTGGAGTTCAGAGCGAGATCGCCTTCTCCGTCGATCGCATCCACCAGCGCCCGGTCGCCGACGTAAGCCGTTCTGTAAAACCGGGCTCACTTGTCCGGGTCCACTGGCCCCCCAAAACTAGTTCTGTAAAACTGGGCTCACTTGGCTCGGTCCACTTGCCCCCCGAAGCTAGCTATGACGGCTCTCCCAGAGCCCGGTTTTTACAAGAGGAGGGCCTGGTCCAGAGGATACGGACTCTCTGCGAGGACTTCACCTTCCTGAATCCTCACCTCACCCTGAACCTGGACCTTCTCGGTGAGGTATTTCGGATCGAGGCAACTTCTCCGCATAGTGAGAAGTGGAAGCCTTCGAGTCCCACGCCGCCACACTGGTATGAGCCCCAGCATCTCGAGCGACTGGTCGGCGCCAACGTCACCCATAACGGGAGCGCCCATCGCACCGTGCGGGAGTTCGTCTCAGAGTTCAAGGGTTTGAGCTCGACGCTCAAGCAAAAGGCCGTCCTCGCCGAGGTGGGCTTGGCGCGAGCACCACTGTCTTCCCTGATCGCCGGCCGGGACTTCGATCACGACCGTATCGCGTGTCTCCTCGAGGCCATGAAGGCTCAAGCTAAGCCCGTCGCTCCCCGGGCGCTCGGCACCATCGGCCGGACCCATCTCTCCGCACGCTTCACAGAGCTCGGGATTCGGAAGGGCTCTTTTGAGTACAACGAGGTCCAGGGTTTCGACGACGACGGGCTCCCTCAGGTGACGGAGGTGGCCTTCGCCGCGCTGGAGGACCAGTCCGCCGGTCGCCGGCTCATCACCGGAGTCAACTGGTCGGCCGCGTGGGTCAACCCGTTTCGAGTGCTGGGGGATTACGGGACTAGTCTCGACACCCTGCTGACCGAAAGACGCTTCGAGCGACATCGCCCGATAGCGCTGCTCGTACACGTCGCCCACCCCCGGGTCCAGTACAGCGACCGAGGAAAGTCGACGGTGCTCGCTCGATGAAGTCCAACGACATCCTCAAGGCTCTCGACGTTGGTCAGAAATGGACGAGACAGATCAAGGCCGAGGAGAAGCGTCCGGCAGCACGTGTCTACAGAGACACCATGTACACGGTCTCTCGCCGGTCGCTGAGGGACATTTGCTTCGAGCACATGGAAGAGGCGTGGAACAAGGCCAGCGACAACGGCCGACTCCCGACTCACTGGCGCCAGATCTTCTACGTGATGCGGCCCATCTGCGATGCCCACCCCGATTCCGATCGTCCCCTGTCGGACACCACCTTCAAGGGCATCCTCGAGAGCTACCTCGAGGAACGGTGGGTGAGTTGGGATGTGCTGCG
>JACDBF010000170.1 GCA_013695055.1 Actinomycetota bacterium | reverse complement strand
GCTCTACGCCCGGGCCGAGAAGTCCATGCCTTTCGGAGTCACCTCCTCTTTCCAAGCCGGCGACCCGTATCCCATCTACCTCAAGGAGGGCCACGGAAGCCGGGTCACAGACGTGGATGGGAACACTTACATCGACTTCCACAACGGCTTTGGGACCATGGTGGCGGGTCATTGCCATCCCAGAGTCAAAGAGGCGATCGAGAAAGCCGCCGCCACCGGCACCCATTTCGCGGCCACCACCGAGGCAGCCGTCCTGCTGGCCGAGGAGATCAAGCGGCGCTTCGGCGTTGACAAGGTGCGCTTTACCAACTCGGGCACCGAGGCGACCATGGACGCCATACGGATCGCCAGGGCCGCCACGGGCAAGGAGGTTCTGCTCAAGATCGAGGGCTCCTATCACGGGCATCATGACGCCGTCATGTACTCGGTCGTCGCAACCATGGACTCCTCCGGGCCCACCGAGCGGCCCTGGACGGTCCCGTTCTCCAAGGGGATCCCGGCCGACACGGCCGCCTCGACGATGATCGTCCCCTTCAACGACGCCGGCGCCCTCGAGAAGCTGCTCTCGACACACGGCGACAAGATCGGCGCTCTAATCATGGAGCCGGTGATGATGAACATCGGCATCGTGGTGCCGCTGCCCGGATATCTCGAAAGGGTGCGAGAGCTCTGCACCAAGCACGGCGTCGTCCTCATCTTCGACGAGGTGAAGACCGGGGTAACGATCGCGGCCGGAGGGGCGACCGAGTATTACGGCGTTCAGCCCGACATGGTGTGCCTGGCCAAAGCTATCGGCGGAGGGGTACCCATCGGCGCGTTTGCCGGCCGGGCCGACCTCATGGATCAGATCATGAATGGAGTGGCGGCTCTCGGCACGTTCAACGGCAATCCGTTGTCGGTGGGAGCCAGCCTTGCCACGTTAACCGAGGTGCTTACACCCGACGCCTACGAATATTTGGGGAAGCTCGGAACGCGCCTCGCAAGCGGCTGCCAGAAGGTTCTCGACCGGTACGGGATTCCGGCCGTAACCACCGACCTCGGCGCCAAAGGCTCGATCACCTTCAGAGATCGGCCGCTCGAACGTTACCGGGACTTCGCCGAGATCGACGACGAGCTCTTCGGGGCCTACTGGTACTGGGTGGTCAACCGGGGCATCTATCAGACTCCCGGCAAAGAAGAGCAGTGGACGATCTCGGTCCAACACTCAGAAGAAGATATCGATCACACGATCGAGGTGCTCGCCGGCTACTGCGAGAAGATCCACGGCTGAAACTCTCGCTTAACCCTTTCCGACCGGCGGCGCGAGCGCCTCAGCCTTGCGCCCGCGCCATAAGGAAACGATCACGTACAAAAGCCCAAGGGAGAACAACAGCGTGCCCATCACGTTGACCTGTGGAGGGACGCCGATACGTGACGCGCCGTAGACCCACAGCGGAATAGTGGTGGCGCCGCCGGCATTGAAGCTCGTGATCACATAGTCGTCGATCGACAGGGCGAACACCAGCAGGCCGGCCGCAAGAATGCCTGGGAAGATCAAGGGGAATGTAACCGTCCAGAAAGCCGTCCAGGGGTCGGCGCCCAGGTCGCCCGCTGCGTCCTCGAGGTTGTGGTCGAAACCCGAGGTGCGGGCTTTCACCGTCACCACGACGAAAGAGATCGAGAACATGATGTGGGCGATGATGATCGTTACGAGGCCGAGCGGGACATTGATGGACACGAACAAGGCAAGTAAAGAAACTCCTAGGACGACCTCGGGCGAAGCCATCGGAAGGAAGAGACCGAGATTGAGGCTTGAACGACCCCTGAACCGATGACGGGTGAGGGCAAGCGCGATGAGTGTTCCGAGCGCGGTGGCGATCAAAGTGCTCACGATTGCTACCGTCAAGGAATTGATCAGTGCGTCGTTCAAGTCTTCGTACTCCAGCAGAGTGGTCGGGTTATACCACTTGAGAGTGAAGCCCTCCCACTGGAAGTTGTAACGGCCGGCGGGATTGTTGAAGCCGAACAGGATCATGATGGCGATCGGCACGAATAGGTAGGCGATCACGAGGCCCGTATAGGCCGGGAGAAGCCATTCCTTGCGGCGCTTGCGCGGCTTCTGGGGCGGCGCCGTGGCGTCGATGGGTTCGCGCCGAGCGATGCGTTCCGTGGTGGTCGCCATCAGCCCATTAGCTCCTCGGTGCCCAGCGCGCGCGCGTATAGGAAGACGCCCAACAATATGCCGGCCATCAACAGGAACGAGATCGCGGCGCCTTCGGGATAATCGAGATTCACCAGGATCTCCCGCTGGATCACATTGCCGATCATGGTGGTGTTGACCCCGCCCAGAAGCTCTGCGTTGATGAAGTCGCCGGCAACCGGAATAAAGGTGAGCAGAGAACCCGCGAACACGCCCGGAAGGGCCAGAGGAAGCGTCACGTTCATAAAAGTCTCACGCTTGTTGGAGTACAGGTCTTGGGCGGCCTCGAGAAGCGCAGGGTCCAGCTTTTCGAGCGCGACGTAGAGGGGAAGGGCCATGAACGGCAGGAAGTTGTAGATAAGCCCTGCTATCACGGCCGTGGGTGTGGCCAGCACCTGATAGGAGTCCGGCAGGATGCCGATGTTCTTGAGCGTTCCAAGGAATATGCCTTCGTCGCCGAGGATCAGCTTCCAAGAGAGCGTCCGGATGATGAAAGGCGTGAAGAACGGCAGCAGGATCATGAGCAGGAACAAGTTCTTCCTCTTGCCGCCCTTGAGCGCAATCCAATAGGACATCGGAAACGTAATGAGCAGCACTGCGGCCGTGACGATGAGTCCGTACCACAGGCTCCGAAGGAATTGCTCACTATAGGAGCCGAGCGTGTCTGTGTAGGTCTGCCAGTGCCCGGTGAAGCGGTAGCCCTCGTAGATGTTGCCTTCCTGGAACGACACAGAGAACATCGTGACCATGGGAACGACGAAAAACGCCGTCAACCACAGCACCCCCGGAAGAGTCAAGAGATAGGGCGTTAGGCGGCCTCGCTCGCTCTTAGCCGCCATGCGGCCTTCGAGCGATCATGGCCGCTTGAACCCGTTCATCCCTGGACGAGCTCGCCGAACAGATCCTGCCACTGCTCCTCCTCGTCGGGGCTCAGGTCCTTGTAGCTGTAGAGGTTGGACTCCATCTCGGGCGTCGGGAACACGAGCGGGCTTTCGGCCACCGTCTTGTAGTAGCGGCCGTCTGTCTTCGACTGCTTGACGAGCAGCTCTTGGGCCTCAGGGACCGGGCAGATGTAGTTCACCCAGCCGGTTATCTGTGCGGCGATCTCAGGGTCATAGACGAAGTTCATGAACTCAAGAGCGTCGATTGGGTGCTCGGCGTTCTGAGGGATGGCCAAGTTGTCGACCCACAGCACGCCACCCTCTTCGGGGACGACGAATTGGAGGTCCGGGTTGTCGAACTGTAGCTGGAAGACGTCGCCGGACCACGCCATCGTCGCGGCGAGGTCGCCTCGGAGCAACGCGTCGGCGTACTCGTTGCCGTAGTAGTTGCGCACGATTCCCTGCTCTTTTTGCTCGACCAGCTTTTTTTGAGCGGCTTCGACGTCTTCGATCGTCGCGTCCTGCGGTTCGACTCCGTTGCTGAGCAGCGTGAGGGTGAACGTGTCGCGCATCTCTTTGAACATACCAACCTTGCCCTCGAGCTTCGGATCGAAGAGCTGGTCGAAGCTGGTTATCTCGCCGCCGGTAAGCTCCGGGTTGTAGCCGATCCCCGTGATACCCGACTGCCAGGGGACCGAATGAGCGTTGCTCGGGTCGTATACAGGGTCCTTGTAGATCTCGCCGGCATGCGCCTCGAAGTTCGAGAGCTGCGAATGATCCAGCTCTTCAAGGTAGCCGAGCCGGATCATGCGGGCGATCATCCAGTCGGTGACCACGATGATGTCCCACTCGATGGCTTGGTCGTTGGACAACGGCTCCTGGACGGTGCCGAAGAAGCTCTCGTTGTCCTGGATGACCTCCTTGTAGTTCACGGTGATGTCAGACTGTTTTTCGAAGTCGTCGATCGTGGGGCTACGCCCCTTGAGCCGGTCGATGTACAGGGGCCAGTTGGCGAAGTTCAGTGTGCCGGCGACCTGCTGGGTCGTGTAGGTGTCCTCGCCGCTCGCGCTCGGGTCGGTCTCCTGTCCCTCGACGCCACATGCAGCCAAGAAGGCGCCAATCGACAACGCCCCCGCTCCTGCTCCCGCCCGCCGCAGCAGGTCGCGCCTCGTGATCGCCCGCCTCGGCATCGCGGCCATCAACCTCTCGAGCTCTTTGTTTCTCTCGGTCACGTCCTCGCTCCTTCCATAGCTGTTGCAGTCTTGTCCCCATCGTCTTCCGCTTTTGCAACGCGTTTCACCGCAAAGGTGTGTTCCGGATCCCACGACAATCGGACGCGCGTCCCGGCACCGATGGAGACGGACGAGGAGCCGAGGTTCTGCACGTAGACCACGACGGGAGAACCGTCGGATGTCCTGCATTCGTAGGACGTGCTGACTCCCGTGTAGGTCGACATCCTCACCATGGCCTCGATCGCGTTTGCCCGGCTGCTCGCGTCGGCCGCACTCGCGTCCTGAATGTGGATCTTCTCCGGCCGGACGCCGATGCCGATTCGTCCTTGCCGGGTCGGCAAACGATCGGCGGGCAGCGCCACCGTTGCGCCCAGCTCGAGCGCCACCTTGGCCGTGGGCCCATTGACGCTCTCGATCTCGCCCTCGAGGAGGTTCGAAGCTCCGAGGAACCCGGATACGAACTCGGTGGCGGGAAGCTCATAGACGTCCTGAGGTGCGCCAACCTGCTCGAAGTGCCCGGCGTTCATGACGGCTATGCGATTGGACATCGTCATTGCTTCTTCCTGATCGTGCGTGACGTAGACAAAAGTGATGCCGACGTCGCCCTGGATGCGTTTCAGCTCCAATTGCATTGTCTTGCGAAGCTTGAGATCGAGCGCTCCTAGCGGCTCGTCGAGCAGCAAGAGCGCGGGGCGGTTGACGAGCGCCCGGGCCAGAGCCACGCGCTGCTGCTGGCCCCCCGAGAGCTGATTGATGCGCCGCTGCTCGTAACCGGGAAGGTCGACGATATCGAGCATCTCGTGTACTCGTGACTTGATCTCGTCTCCCGCCACCTTCTTTCGCTTGAGTCCGTAGGCGACGTTGTCGTGAACGTTCAAGTGGGGGAAGAGGGCATAGGACTGAAAGACGGTGTTGACATTGCGTTTGTAGGGAGGAAGCCCGGTGACCTCGCTGCCTCCCAGATAGATGTGGCCCTCCGTTGGATCCTCGAACCCTCCGATCATGCGCAAGGTAGTGGTCTTGCCGCAGCCCGAGGGGCCGAGCAGCGAGAAGAATTCGCCTTCTTCTATGGTGAGGTCGATGTGGTCGACCGCTACCATCTCTTTGAATTCCTTCGTGAGTCCTTCCAAGCGGATATCAGGCATGTTTGACCAACCTATCTGGGATCGATCGAGAGCTCGGCTTGTAAGCGACACGGCAAGCGTACGGGTACTGGGGCGCTAATGGGTTCAACTTGGTACGGATGTGCATGTTCCGGAAACGAGCAGCGGCCGCCAGCATCACTTCTACACCGCCCTCGGGTTGTGGGGGCGGTCCTGAGTCAGGCGCTGGGCCACGTAGACGGGTATGAAGCTCGCGACCACTACGGCGAAGGCGACGACGTTCACCTGGGGCCGCTGGTTCGGAATTCTGAGGTTGTTGAAGATCCACTTGGGCAAGGTCATCTCACTGCCGGACGTGAAGGTGGTCACGATGATCTCATCGAAGGAGAGCGCGAAGGCAAGAAGGCCTCCGGCGACGAGGGCCGTCAGCAAGCTCGGAAGAGTGACGTACCGAAATGTTTGCCAGCCGTCCGCTCCGAGGTCCATCGACGCCTCAACGAGCGATCGGGAAGTCCGGCGCAAGCGGGCGACCACGTTGTTGAAGACGACGACGATGCAGAAGGTTGCGTGTCCCAGAATGATCGTGAAGAGACTAAACGAGAGGCCGAAGATGTCCCCTCCGAAGTTGATAGCCGAGTTTAACGCCATTCCCGTGACGATGCCGGGAAGAGCCAAGGGCAATATCAAGAGAAACGACACGGTGCTGCGACCGAAGAAGCGGTGACGGTGCACTGCGAAGGCAGCCAAGCTCCCCAGCAGCAGGGCGACCGCGGTGGCTCCGAGGGCGGCCTTGATCGAGTTGGCCAGCGCCGCTCTAACATCGGGGTTGTTCCATGCGACTCCGAACCACTTGGTCGTCAGGCCCGCGATGGGCCACGACTGCGATCGAGCCGTATTGAACGCGTAGAGGACTATGACGCCTATGGGTATGTATAGAAAGGCGAGCACTGCCGCGGTTGCCGCCCTTACGCCGATGCGCACCGCGGCCGGCTCCATTCCCCCGGCGACCATTTACAGGGCCTCGAAGGCCCCGAGCTTGCGGGCCCCAATCAGATAGACGCCCATGATCACGGCGGGCACGACTGCATACGCTGCGGCGAAGGGCACGTTGTTGGCGACGCCGACACTCTGGTAGATGACGTTGCCGATGAACAGCGTATTGCCGGCAAGGATGGGCACGATGTAATCGCCCAGAGTCAGAGCAAAGGCGAACATCGCTCCCGCAACTATCCCCGGGAACGCGATCGGCAGGACCACCCGGCGAAATGTGAGCCACCACTTGGCTCCGAGGTCCGCCGAGGCTTCAATGTAGGAGGTGGGCACCCGCTCCAGCGCCGTGTAGATGGGAAGCGCGACGAAAGGAAGCCAGAGGTAGGAGAAAACGATCCATACCGACCAGTTGGAGTACTCGATATCGAGAGCACCGAGTTGGAGCTTGCCGAGGGTCCAATTGAGAAGCCCGGTCCCCGAGAGTATGACCCTCCAAGCGTAGACACGAACGAGATAGCTTGACCACAGCGGCAATGTGATCGACAGCAACAATAAGACGCGCGTAGTCGGGCGGGCGACCCGCGCTGCGAAATAGGCGACGGGAAGAGCCAGGATGATGTCGGTGGTCATGACCGCGAACGCGATGCCCAGCGTGCGCAAGGCGATCGTGCGATACGCGGCGCTCGAGAGGATCTCCTGATAGTTCTCCAGGCCCCAGGTCCGCTGAACCTCGGCCGTGAGCACGTTCTGGCTCCAAAAGCCGGTGAGAAACAGCAGCGTCAACGCACCAAGGTAGACGACAAGCATCCAGGCCATCGGGGGACCGAGCAGCATGCCTAGTCTCAGCTTGGGCCGGCGATGAAGCCAGGCCGATGCCCGATGCAGCGCTTTGGGTTGCGTCGCCGTTGCGGTAGCCATCTCAGTCATCGGCCCCCTGCAAGTTGATCAACCGCCCCGAACCTCTTGCCAGCGGGTCGTCCACTCTGAGTAGTCCGTGCAAACCTGCCCGCGGTCGTCACCGCAGTCGGGCAGCGGCGTCTTCCATAGAAAGATGTCTTCGAGGAAGGTCTCGTCGCCGCAGTGGTAGACGGTATCGGCCGACTTTCCTATCGCCTTGGTCAAAGGCTCGCAGGCGGTCGTGAGCGACGGTGTGCCGCCGAACCATGTCGCCGCTTGGGCCTGAACCTCGGGGCGCATCGTCCAGCTCATCCATTCGTACATGCAGTTCGGGTGCTCTGCGTTGGACGAGATCATCCATGTGTCGGCCCAGCCCGTGACTCCTTCTTCGGGCACCACGGCCTCGACGGGCTCGTCGTCGGACTGAAGCACGTTTACCTGGTACGGCCACGCGGTGCCGATGGCGAGGTCGCCGCTCGCGAATCCGTCGATCTCGTCCGAGTAAGCGGCCCAATACTTGCCGATGATCGCCGACTGCTCGGTGAGCAGATCGATGGCGGCATCGAGCTGCTCCTCAGTGAGCTCATAGGGATCCGTGATGCCGAGATCCGGGTTGTGGGTCATCAGGTACACGGCCGCATCGGCGATGTAGATGGGGCTGTCGTAAGCGGTCACCTGTCCGGCGTAAGGAGAATCCTCTTCAAAGGTCACGTCCCAGCTCGAAGGGGTCTCCTTGACGACGTCGGTGTTGTACATGAGGACGTTCGGTCCCCAGAGGTAGGGCACGCCGTAGTGTTTTCCGTCGACGGTGTTGTGGCCCGGTTCCTGCAGAGCGCCCATGACGTCGTCGTAACCCTCGATGAGGTCGATATTGACCTCGGCGACATCGCCTCCGGCGATGAGGCGGTTGCTCGCGTCTCCTGAGGCGGACACGCCGTCGTATTCGGCGCCTCCGCCCTGGCGCATCAGAGTCACCATCTCGTCGGACGTATCACCATATTTCACGTTGACCTTGCAGCCCGTTTTTTCCTCGAAGGGCGTGACCCAGTCAAAGGCCTTGTCGTTGGAGCCATCCTCAACGTAGCCGGACCAGGCTATGAGGTTGAGCTCGCCCTCGCCCTCGCCGATCTCTGTGGGAAGGTTCGACGACTCGCTGCTTCCAACGCCCGAACCATCGTCATCCCCGCCCCCGCATGCGGCGGCGCCCATCGACAATGCAAGCAGCAATGCCCCCAGCTTCAAGCCAGTTCTCATCGCTTCTCCTTTCCGGAACCATCGGTTTGATCGAAATCCAAGGTGGCGTCGTCGACAAAAGTGTTGTGTTTGCGGTTCCAGATCAGCTGCACCTGCTTGCCCTTTACCTTCAGCGCCTCCATCGACGATGAAGAGAGGTTTTGACGTAAGACCACAAGCGAGCCGCCGCCTTCCAATTCGACGACGTAGCGAGTGTGGGCGCCGACGTAGATGACCTCTTGCACATGGCCTTGGGCCGAGCATTCTTCCGGCTGCGGATGCTCGTCGGACGCGGCCAGGCGGATTTTCTCGGGCCGTACCGTGAACGAACGACCTTCCCCCGCGATGCGTTGGGCGACACCGGCTGAGAGAACATTGGACACGCCGACGAACCCGGCAACGAAACTGGACGTGGGTCGCTCATAGACGTCGGCGGGCGTCCCGACCTGCTCGATCTTGCCCTTGTTCATGACCGCCAGCCGATCACTCATCGTGAGGGCTTCTTCTTGGTCGTGGGTTACGTAGATGAAAGTAAGACCGACCCTTTGCTGGATTTGCTTCAATTCGATCTGCATCTCCTCACGAAGCTTGAGGTCCAGCGCACCCAAGGGCTCGTCGAGGAGCAAGACGCGCGGCTCGTTCACGAGAGCGCGCGCTAGGGCCACCCTTTGCCTTTGCCCACCCGAAAGCTCGGCGGGACGCCGGTCGTCGAAATCCGTGAGTCGGACCATGCGCAGAGCCTCGGTCGCCCGCCCTGTCCGGTCGTCGGCCGGTACTCGTTTTACCTTGAGGCCATATTCGACGTTCTTGCGCACGGTCATGTGAGGGAAAAGGGCGTAGTCCTGGAAGACGGTGTTTACGTCGCGGTCGTAAGGGGCGAGCTTGGACACGTCCCTTCCTTGGAGCAGGATCCGGCCCGAGGTCGGCTCCTCGAACCCGGCGATCATTCGCAGACACGTTGTCTTGCCCGATCCGGACGGGCCCAGAAGCGAGAAGAACTCGCCTTTCCCGACTTCGAGATCGACGCCATCGACTGCGGTGAAATCTCCGAAGTTCTTGCGCACGGACTCGAGGCCCACGTCTGCGACGGTGACAGTTGGTCGGGTCTCGGAATCGTCACGCGCGGCGCCGACCCCACTAACCCTGGCCCCCGTCTTCACTTAGGTCATGCCTCCATCAGCCCAGCGCAGCGCATCGACAAAAACGTCGAGACCTTCGTGCAAGTCTTCTTCAGAGATGACGAGCGGCGCCAGCAGCCTGACGACGTTGTCGTAGGTGCCCGCTTTCAACACCAGCACCCCATTGGAGTAACAGCGCCTGACTATAGCCGCAGCCTCAGTTTTCGCGGGCTCTTTGGTCCCCCTGTCGTTGACGAGCTCGAGGCCCACCATCGGACCGATCCCGCGCACTTCCCCGATGATCCTCAGCTCGTCGTAAAGGGGGTCCAGGCGATTGCGGATCAACTCTCCCTGGCGCCGAGAGCGCTCGAGCAGGTCGGTCTCGGTGAGCTCCGCTATGACCGCGAGGGCGGCCGCGCACGCGACCGGGTTGCCTCCGTAAGTGCCGCCCAGGCCCCCGACATGGGGATGCTCCATCACGTCGGCCCGGCCGGTTACGCCCGAAATCGGCAGCCCCGCCCCTAGCGACTTAGCCGTGGTGATGATGTCGGGCACCACGTCGTAGTGCTCTACGGCCAGCATCTTGCCGGTGCGCCCCAGGCCCGCCTGGACCTCGTCATCGACGAAGAGGATCCCTCGGTCCGAGGCAATCGCTTTGACGGCCGGCAGCCATTCCTCGGGAGCGACCACGAAGCCGCCCTCTCCCTGAACGGGTTCGACCACCACGGCCGCGATGCTGTCGGCCCCAATCTGAGAGTCGATGATGTCGGCCGCGTAGTCGGCGCACGCCACCCCGCACTCTGGGTAGGTGAGATTGATCGGGCAGCGATAGCAGTAGGCGAAGGGGACTCGATAGACCTCTGGCGCGAAGGGCCCAAAGCCCTTCTTGTAAGGACTCTCCTTGGCGGTGAGGGTCATACCCATGAGGGTGCGGCCGTGGAACGCGTTCGTAAAGCCGACGACGGCATCGCGACCGGTGGCATGGCGAGCGATCTTGACTGCGTTCTCCACGGCCTCGGCCCCCGAGTTGGCCAGCATCGTCTTCTTCGCGTGGTCGCCGGGAGCGATGGCGTTCAGCCTCTCCGCAAGCTCGACGTAACCCGAATACATGGAGACGTGGAAACATTCGTGAAGAGTCTTGTCCACCTGCTGCTTTACGGCCTCGAGCACCCGCGGGTTGCCTCGCCCGACGTTCAGAACTCCGAGGCCACCGGCGAAGTCGATGAAACGGTTCCCGTCGACGTCTTCGAGGATCGCGCCCT
>JACDBF010000157.1 GCA_013695055.1 Actinomycetota bacterium | reverse complement strand
CGGGCGCGCTGCGCGCCGTGCGCCCGATGCCCACGGCGTCACCGGCTGCATCTTCGAGGACTACCTGCAGCCGGGCGTCGCACGACAACCGGCGAGCCGTCTCGGGGTGGATCACCGGGCCGCCTTCGATCTCACAGCCGCGCTGGTCTCCCATCAGCGCCTCGAGCTCGGCGTGCACGACCACCGTCGCCCGCTCCGTGTCGTGATCGTCTGCGATCGCGCTCGACGCCATCGCGTTCAAAGCATCGGCTCGGCGAATCTCCAGTGACTCTTGGGGCTCGGCCCTGGGCTCGTGGTCACCCTCGACGATGTCTGGTACGCGCTCGGCCATGCGATCCAGTGCTCTTGCAACCACGCTTCCCTGGTCGGCGGGCAGAGAGCCCTCGAGACCGAGCCGCCTGCCGTCGTCAAACCACCAGTAGTGAAGAAAACGCGTCTTGTCGGCTTCCACGGTGTCTTGTCGAGATGGCCGGGCCTCGAGGTCGGCCTTGCGGCGGATCGCCGCCACGCTCACCCGCCGCGCCCAGATGAGCAATTTCCGCTCGGTGCCGGGTGTTGCAAAACGGCAGAGCTCGAGCGTCTTGTCGAGGCAAAGAACCCCGCTCTCGAGAGCGCGGCTCAAGTGCGGGAGGCGAGGCAGGGCGTATGCAGCATTGATCCACCGCCTTGCCGCCCAGTTGGAGATCCCCACACGAATCGACAGCCACTGGGCGAGGTCTCGGCAGCCGTCCCTGCTCCACAGATCCTCGCTGTCGCAGCGGGCGACGACCTCGAGCAGGCGCCGCTGGGCTAAGGCAACGGCTTGATGCTTGGAGTCGAGCTCGCCGCCGAGCTCGACGTTTGTGGCGCTGCGTAGCTCCATGAAACCTCCGCAGCCCCGGGAATGCAATACCTCCGCAGCCCCGGGAATGCGCGTTCCATCACTATATCGAACGTACGTTCCCTATGTCAAGGGGAACTCTCCTGCGGGGTCCCCGGCACACCGCCGGGCATGGGCGGACGGTTCTCCCTCGCCCGGATGGTTGAGCTCGCGGGCCCGGAGGCGACGCGCCGTCGTCCCTACGGGGCGCGTACCTAGGCTAGAAGCCTGCCGAGCCGTCGTCGAAGACGACCTCACCGCCCACCAGGGTGGCGATCACCGCGGCGGCACCCAGAGGCCCGGCTTCGGGCTCGAAGACGTCGCGGTCGAGGATCGCGAGATCGGCCAGCTTGCCCGGCTCGATCGAACCGGTGGCGTCCTCGTGATGGTTGACGAACGCGGAGCCGATCGTGAAGGCCGCCAGGGATGCCGGAAGATCGAGGCGCTCTTCCGGGAGGAAGGGCTCGGCGTCGCGGTCCTCCACCGGGGTGCGTTCTATCGCTACTTGTATCTCGAGTAGAGGGTTAGGGCTACTGACCGACCAGTCGCTTCCGAACGCGAGGGTCGCCCCGGCCCGCCTCAGGCTCGCGAACGGATATTGCCGGCGACTTCGCTCGGGGCCGAGGAACGGGATAGTCAAACGGCTCATCTGCTCCTCGTTGCATGCCCATAGAGGCTGGCAGTTGGCGATCACGCCGAGCTTGCTAAAGCGTGCGATGTCATCTCTGTCGACGACCTGCAGGTGACAGATGTGGTGACGGGCGTCCCTCGTCCCGTTGGTGGACTGCGCGGCCTCGACGGCGTCGAGTGACTCACGCACGGCGCGATCCCCGATCGCGTGGAAGTGGACTTGGAATCCCTCGGCGTCGAGCGTCGTCACGAACCGGTTCAGGTCCTGCGGCTCGATCATGCTGATGCCGGCGTTGCCGGTGGGCTTCCCGGCGTCGTCAAGGTAAGGCTCCAGCATGGCCGCAGTGAAGTTCTCGGCGATCCCGTCCTGGAAGATCTTGATGCCGGTCGCGCGCACCCGCCCGGCCGTGCCCCGTTGCCGCTGCTCTTTCAGACGCTCGAGCTGCTCTTCGCCTTGGTCCCTCTCCCACAACAGATCCAGCAGCACGCGTGCGCTGAGACCGCCGGCTTCATCGAGAGCGAGATAGGCGCGCAGATCCTCTTCGAGGATCCATGGGTCCTGCCACGAGGTGATGCCGAGCGAATGTAGATAGCTCTGGGCCGCCCGCAACCCCGCCAGCCGCTCCTCATGCGTGGTCTCGGGGACCAAACGAGCCACGAGGTCCATCGCGTGCTCGTGGAGAGTGCCCTGCGGCTCGCCCGCCGGGTCCCGTTCGATCCGCCCTCCGGAGGGCTCGGGGCTGTCCTTGCTTATGCCCGCGCGTTTGAGCGCCGCGCTGTTCACCCAAGCGCCGTGCACATCCCGGTTGTAGAGAAACACCGGGCGGTCGGGCACCACCTCGTCGAGCAAGGACTTGTCCGGCGTACCTCTGGGGAAGAACTCCATGGACCAACCGCCGCCCAGAATCCACTCTCGGTCCGGATGCTCGGCCGCATAGGACTTGATCGTCTCGACATAGTGCTCACGGCCCGCCACGTCGTGCAGCTCGCAGCGAGTTTGATAGAGCCCGCCGTGCAAGGCATGCACGTGCGCGTCTTGGAAGCCGGGGATCACCAAGCGGCCCGGAAGCTCAACCATCCTGGTTGAAGGTCCTTTGGTTTCGGCCACCGAGCGCGCGCTGCCGGCGGCCAGGATACGGCCGTCCTTGACGGCTACCGCTTCGCCCCAGCTGCGAGCGGCATCCATCGTGTAGACGCGCGCTCCGGTCAGAATCAGATCCGCATACTCCGACGGTCCCATCACAGCATCGCCCCTTCTCTCTTCAAGAAAACTCTACGTAGAAGCGTCGACGCTCGGCCAGCGGAACAAAGCTCCTATCACGATGCCCGCGGTCGCAAGCATCAGCACGGCCATCGTCGCCCGAAGGCCAACCTCGTCGGCCAATCGTCCCATGAGCACGGGCCCTATCACAAAGCCCGAGTAGCCGACCGTTGTCATGGCGGCGATGACCACGCCCGCGTCCTTGCCCCACAAACCGGCTATGCCGAACGCCGCGGGCGCGGCCCACGCGATGGCAAATCCCAGCACGAGAAACCCAAAGCTTGCGATCATGGGATCTTGCGTGACGACGATGATCGCCCCGCAGATCATGGAGACGACGCCCGACAGCATCACCGTCAGTCGGTAGCCGAGGCCAAAGAGCACGCGCGCTGCAAACGAGCGGCCCGCGGCCATGGCGAGCGCGAACGCGGCAAAGCCTCCGCTCCCCGCCAGCGCCGACGCGTCCAGCTCGCGTCGTAGATAGATCACCGACCACACATCCATCGAACCTTCGACGAAGAAGGCCGCAAGCACCACTACGGCGGGGACCAACAGAAACCGATGACGAACAAAGACGCTCAGAGAAGTGGCCGAGCGCTTCGCCGTTTCTACTCCGGCCGCCCGCAGCCTCGTCGTCATGAGCGTCGCTCCGGCAGCGGCCGCTTGCACGAGCGCGGCGAGCGCCAGAAGCCATTCGAGCCGTCCTCCCCAATTGAGAGCCAGGCCCGCCACCAGGGCGCCTGCAGCCGCGCCCGCGCTGTAACCGGCGTGCACCCATTGCAGGACCGGCCTCTGAGCTTCCGCCTCGACCTCTTGAGCGGCGGCATTGATGAACACGTCGACCAGGCCGGTGCCGATGCCGGTTACGACGAACGCGGCGACCAGCCACCCCACGGGGGCCAGCGCAATGAGCGCGGCGCCGGCTGCGTGGAATCCGAGCGCCACGGCGATCGACAGGCGCCGGGGCCAACTCTCGAGGCGCGGGGCTCCGACCACCATCACCGCAATAGCCATCACGGAAAGGGCGGTAAAAGGCGCACTCATCTGTCCGGGCGTGAGGCTTCGAGTCGCCAGGAAATCGGAGAAGATGACGGCCCAAGTTCCCCAGAAGAAGCCGAAGCTTGCATAGGCCGAGGTGAGCACGCTCCTGGCGCGCGTAGGCGACGCCGGGCCCGCCGGCCGGACGGATTCTTGGTGCACTTGCACTAACGCGTATCCTCTCGGTCGGCCGACCGCCGCACTCTAAATCAGCCGATCGTCGAGTCTGGAGGCCCCATAGCTTTGACTTATGTCTTGAGTGTCAGAGACCGGCAGATCCAGGATGCCGCGCGCAACTTCGTCGATGACGAGCTAATCCCACTCGAGGTCGAGGCGGAGATGAATGGGGGCGTCATCGACCCGGAGGTGAGGAGGCGGCAGGTCGCCGCCGTCCGCTCGCTCGGCCTCCACGCGATGAACATGCCGGTCGAGCTCGGTGGAGCCGGACTAAGCACCTTGCAGCAGGTGCTTGTCTCCGAGCAGACGGGCCGGGTTACCAACGCTTTGGGATGGGTCTTCGACGCGCCGGCGAGCTGGCTTCCAAAGGTTGCGAGCGACCACCAAATGGAGACGTGGGTGCTGCCCACCATCGAGGGCAATCGCCATGAGTGTTACGCGATCACCGAGGAGAATGCGGGGTCGAACGTCGATGACATCGAGTCGACGGCAACGCGCTCTGGGGATCACTACGTCCTCGACGGGATCAAATGGCACGTTACGTCCGCAAACCTTGCGGACCATGCCTTCTTCCAGGCGAAGCTCTCGGGCGGGCGGAACGCAGGGGAGCACGCTCTGTTCGTGGTGGACCTCGACACTCCGGGCGTGCGCGTCGTGCGAACGCCCGCATACACGCACAATTACGCGGCCCATCATCCGATCATCGCCTTCGAGAAAGTGAGAGTGCCGGTCGCCAACCTCATAGGCGAGGAGGGCGACGGCATGAAGTTCACGTATGAGTGGTTTCGCTATGAGCGGCTGATGATCGCCGCTCGCTGTTGCGGCGCGGCCGAGCGGCTGATCGACGAAGCCGGGGCCTTCGCGCGCGCACGAACGTCCGGCGGCAAGCCGATCGCCGACAACCAAGCCATCGCGTTCATGCTGGCCGACTCGGTGACGGAGCTGTGGGCGGCCCGGCTCATGACCCATACCCTTGCCCACGACGTCGACCGCGGCGTCGACGTGAAGACTCAGCATGCCCGCTGCTCCATGGCGAAGCTATTCGCCTCGGAGATGGCCAACCGGGTGGCCGATCGGGCCGTGCAGATCTTCGGGGGCCGGGGCTACATGCGCGAGAACGTCGCCGAACGTTTCTTTCGAGAGCTGCGCGTCGACCGCATCTGGGAGGGCACCTCGGAAATACAGCGGATAATCATTGCCGATCAGCTAAACAAGAGGGGCGTTGGCCCTTTGACGGGATAAGGAGACCAGCATGAGCACGGTCACAGACGAGACCGTCGAACGTGGGACGCGCCTCGACGACCTCATCGCCGAGCAAGAAGCGATCTTCCTCGCGAGGCAGCCCGGCTCGAAGTCTCTGATCGCGAGGGCTCGGGCGAGCCTTCCGGGGGGCGTCACCTCGAACTGGCAGATAGCCAGGCCCCAGGCGGTGTGGCTGAGTCACGGCGCCGGCTCCAAGGTC
>JACDBF010000153.1 GCA_013695055.1 Actinomycetota bacterium | reverse complement strand
AGGCGGATGCGCTGCTGAAACGGCTCGTCCGGCGGGTGCGCCCGAGCAGTCGCCCGGCAAGGACCGGCCCGATGCCATCGACCCGGGGCAGGCGGCTGCCGTGCTCGGCAACTACTGCGGCGATTTGTGCGGTCAGCGTCTTCAACCGTCGATCGGCCTCGCGAATCTCTGCGATGAGATCCCGTGCCAGCTGCTTGCGGGTCGTTTCGACCGTACCGGCCGGCCGAACCGAGGCGAGTATTCGAGAAGCGACCGCCGCGGTCAAATCAGTCGGGGCGCCCCCAGGCATCAGGTCGCGCAGCAGCGCGTGCAACTGGTTGATCAGTCTGGTCCGCTGGGCGATCAGATTGTCGCGACGCTCGTCGAGCAGCGCCAGCACCGTCGTCAGGTCCTCGGCAACGACGACGTTCGCGTCACCGCCCAGCGCGGCAACACTGGCGGCTGCGGCGGCATCGATGACGTCGTTCTTACGCCGTCCCCCACGCGACAGCTCTCGCACTCGCTGTTGCTGTCGAGGGCACGTCCTCGACGTGCTCGCCGCGTGCGACCAGCCACTGAGCCAAGTGCCGGCCGAGGCCGCGGGCATTCTCCACCGCCCAGCGACGCGACTCGAAACGGGCCCCCCAGCGCAGCAGCCGGCGGTAGCCAGCCAGCGATGCGTCGATTTGGAGAGTCGCAATCACCGTGTTCGTGCCAGGCTGCAGCGCGTTCGCGGTGTGAGTGCGCTTGTGCGGATCGACTCCGATGATGACCATGTGGTGACCCCTTTCGTTCGACGGCTGGAGACGGGAGACCGCGGACGACACGCCGACTTGAAGCTCCGGTGAACGATCACTCCTCTGTTGTGGACGCCACGACGGAACGCTAGATCAAACTTGCCGTTCGTCCCGTGGATCTCATACAAGTCGGCGGTTCACCCCCGCCGGGAGGCTCTTTTTGTTGGGGTGCGCTTCGTGCGAGTATCGGCTGCCTCCTGATCTCCTGATCGGGGCACCCCATGAGATGATCTGTGGATGACCGCCGACGCATCCGCCGAATGGCTCATCACCCACAGACACTCCCGCCCTCCCGCGCGAGGACGACGGATGCGGCGACCGATGGGATACCTCCCGGACTTAAGCCATAAGTTTGAGACCTTCCATCCCATGTTCGAGGACGCAGAGTTTCTCCAAAGCGGGGACGGTCAGAAAGGGGCACTATGAAGGGACAGGGTGCTTTTAACGCGGGAGCCGATGGCGTCGCCCCCGCCGCGGCTACAAGACTAAGAGTTCGGTGGCCGAAATGAAAGGCAAGGCGTTCGTCTCGGGCCGATGGTCGGACATCAAATCGTTTTTATCGGGGAAGGTGCCCAATTTCCCGAAGCCGGACCCGCCGCCCGCTGAGTGGACTCCTCCTCCTAAAGGGGAGGAAAGGATCGGGATCTGCTGTTCGGGAGGCGGGGTGCGGTCGGCGTCGTACAACCTGGGAGCTCTCCAGGCCGTCGAAGAGGGCGGGGTTCTCAAGAAGGCAGACTACCTCGCGTCGGTGAGTGGCGGCGGGTACATCGCCGGTGCATTGCAAATGGTGGCGGCCTCTCCCGACCAGTCGGCCGTGTGGGGAGTCCATCCCAAGCCGTTTGCGCGCCTCTCGCCCGAAGAGCTGTATCTCCGCAATCGATCTTCCTATCTGGCGCCGACTGACAGCTTGAAGCTGAAGATGGCAGGCCGCCTGCTGCTCGGCTTCCTGGTGAACGCGGCCTTCATGGGCTCCTTCCTCGTCATTCTCGGACGAGGGCTCGGCTACCTTGCCGCCTACTTGAGACCTGCGCTCGTACACGACGGTGCCGTGCCGAGGCAACGGGATCTCTGGGACATTTGGTGGGCACGGAATCTCGTGTACCTCGCGTGCGGGCTTGCGGCCCTTGGTTTCGTGCTAATCATGATTACGGTCCTGCGGCGGCTGAGAGTGAAGCTCGAGACAGCGCTTGTGAGGATAGGCAAGCTTGCCTTGGGCTGTGCCGCCGTCGCTTTGATCGCGGTGGTCGTGCTGCCGTGGGGCCTGCACGCGACGAGAGCCGCTTTGACGAGCGACGTTCCGATCGTCGATCAGCCGGTAGGCGAGATCGTCGTAAACGTCGACGAGGACTCGAGCGACATTGTGGGTTCAGGGAGCGCGGACCAGGCAAGAGCACAAAGAGAGCAACAATCCAAGGGCGCTTCGGCCTTGACCCGTCTCTACGCAATCCTCGCGGCCCTCGGGCTCCCGTCGGTGTTCGGCGGCGCAGTCATGGGGTTTCTGAAGAAGGACGCCGCCAAGCTGGCGCTGTTCGCAGCCCGTTTCGTCGCTCCCGTTCTCATCGCGGTGGGGCTTGTCGCCGCGGCGAACGACTCAGCCTGGGCAGGAGCCGTCTCGTGGACGAATGACCACTGGTTCCCCCAGTTCCTCTGGTTGATCGTGCCGTCGGCCATCCTTATGATCCTGTACCTTTGGTCCGATCTGACCGCCACTTCGATGCACCCCTTCTACAAGAGGCGCTTGGCAACGGCGTTCTCCCTGAGGCGAGTTTCGTCTGGTGAGCCACCTCCGCGTGATATCGACGCGTGCGAGAGGTCCTACGACGACAAAGTGGTGTTGTCCGAAACGAGGCCCCACCCACCGGACGGCAGTTGGCCCACCCTGGTTTGCTGCGCCGCCGCGAACATCAGCGACGAAGCCAGAACCGCACCCGGCAGGAACGCCGTCACTTTCACTTTCGAGCCTGACCGCGTGGGGGGCCCGGAAGTGGGCTACATCCCGACAAGACACTACGAGCAAGTTCTCGGGAAGAGCCGGTCCGAGGACATCACCCTTCCGGCCGCCGTCGCCATCAGCGGGGCCGCGCTGTCACCGTCGATGGGGCACATGACGAAGCGGTCGCTCACGTTCCTACTGGCTCTCGTCAACGCGCGCCTGGGCGTATGGCTACCGAACCCTCGCCTGGCTGCGGAGCGACACCTCCGAGAGGCCGTAGCCACGGCAAGCAGTGAAGATCCGGACGCGGGCGACTTCGAGGTCAAAGTGTGGCGACGGCCCAAACCTCGCTTCACGTGGCTGTGGCGTGAGATGAGAGGGAGGAACTCAGGGGACGGCCGCTTCCTGTACGTCACGGATGGCGGCCATTGGGAGAACCTCGGCCTCGTCGAGCTCCTCCGAAGAGGCTGCACGAAGATCTATTGTTTCGACGCAGCCGGAGACCAAGAGGAGACGTTCTTTACCATCGGCGAAGCGATCGCCCTCGCGCGTAGTGAGCTCGGGGTCGAAATCGACTTGAAGCCGGAGTTGATACGTCCCAATGAAGGGTCCAAATATTCGGCGACTGATCACGTCTACGGAACCTTCCGTTACCCAGATCCGTCGGGAAGGGAGGGCTCCATTGTTTTCGCCAAGGCCGCCGTCACCGAGGATGCGCCGTGGGACGTGCGCGCTTACAAGGAGCGAGACCCCGCGTTTCCCCACCACAACCTGCTCGCTCAGATGTTCGCTGACCGGACGTTCGAGTCGTACCGGAAGCTCGGCTACTTCACCGGCTGCAAAGCGATCGCCACCATGGCCAACCCGCCGCCCGCGCCCGTGCCAGGCGAAGAAGTGAGCCTCGAGATGACCGTAGGGTTGTTCTTCCCGCTCGACATATAGAGCTGGATTGAGAGCTTTCCAGGCCCCAGTCCCCTGGTGTCGGTCGATATGGCCGCGGGGCCGGGGGAACGCCTCCGCATTCGTCGGCTCGGGCGGGCCCGCGCCGCTTGCCAGCGTTAACCTGGCCTGAGTTCCTCTGATAGAGGGCTGGGGGTCAGAAAACCTAAATAGTTCGTTGAGTTCTCCTGCCGATGGATAGCACGATCAGGCGACGTCTGGGAGGCGACATCAACAAGAACACCGTCCTTCGGAGTGTGGATGCTCTCGTTCCATCGGACTTCTCCGGGGCCGCCTATGTCGAGAGGAAGCCAATACACGAGTGAGCGGCTGAGGTGTTGTGGGCGGACGAACTCGATCTTCACCCGCCCATTCATCGACGCTTTCCCATCTCGTAGAACATGCGCGGGCTGAGCGGCGTCTCGTCCGGCACGACAAGTCGTTTGCGGCGCAGGTAGTTTGGCTACGGCTGCGAGCCCAAAACCCGTACACGAACCCTCCCTACCCTGGTCGAGAATCGGCGCACCCTACCTTCTTACAGTTCTCGAGACGATGCGCGTGGGCCGCGGTGGCGAACTGGAGATCGGGACCCACGTGGGTCCCCTGGATCTCGACGCTCTGACGCTTGTTGCCGTCTGTCCTGTCACGTGCGCTGGACGAGCTTGCCGGCATGGGTCTTCTCGTCGATCACGACGGCGATCTTCACGTCGCGTTCGGGTTGCACCAGACCTTCCGTCCGGAATTGATCCGCGAAATCCACTCAGGTTGAGGTTCTCCCTGACACCCTCCCAGAGACGGGTTGGAAACCCGTGGAGGAGGATCGATGGGAGAGCGAGAGCACCGCAAGAAGAGGCTTACGCCGGAACAGAAGTGG
>JACDBF010000074.1 GCA_013695055.1 Actinomycetota bacterium | reverse complement strand
CGACCAGGAGCAAGTCCTTGGCGTGAAAGAAACCGAGGACGTGGTCGATGTCGCCGGCGTAGACGGGAAAGCGCGAATGGCCCGTCTCGACCACCGCGCGCTCGATGTCTTCGGGGGTGGCGTCCGCCGAGACGGCAACCACCTCGGTGCGCGGCACCATGACATCCGCCGCGTCCCGGTCGCGGAACTCAATCGCTCCGGAAAGCAGGCGGTGCTCAACCTTCCCAAGCATTCCATCGCGCGCTGATTGAGCGATCATTGTGGCGATGTCCTGTGCCGAGCGGCCCTCTTCGAGCTCATCGAGAGCTTCGACGCCGAATAGCTTCAGGGCGCCGTTGGCGATTGCATTCAACAGCCGAATGAATGGGCGAAAGACATTGACGAAGGCCCTGAAGGGCAGCGCGAGCCACAACGCCGTCTTCTCGGGATCGGCGATCGCCATGTTCTTGGGGGCCATCTCGCCCACGACCATGTGAAGAAACACCACGATGCCGAGCGCGACGACGAAGGAGACCGCGTGAACGACGGAAGGCGGCAGCTCGACGACCGACTCAACCCCGGCTTCGATGACGGTCGCGACCGCGGGTTCGGCAATGAAACCCAGGAGCAAGGAGGCGATCGTGATGCCCAACTGGGCGCCGGCCAGCATGAACGAGAGCTCCGTGATCGACTTAAGCGCCGTTCGGGCGCGCCCGTCCCCTTCGCTTGCGCGCTCCTCCAGACTGGCTCTGCGGGCGGCGGTGATCGCAAACTCGGCCGCCACGAAGAAGCCGTTGGCGACCAAGAGTCCCACGGCTGCGAGCAGGTACCAGGCGGTCACTTCTCATCCTCGGAAGAAGGGCCCACCACGAGCACCTGGGCGATTCGGTGACCGTCCATCTCGGTCACCTTGAACTCCCACGGCCCGTGCGATGCGTGGTCGCCCTGATTCGGAATTCGGGAGAACAGAGAGAGCAGGAACCCGGCGAGCGTCTCGTAGTGCTCTGCTTCGGGCATCTGAAAGCCGGTTAGCTCGAGAACCTCATCGCGATGAGACATGCCGGGCACCGTCCGGATGCCCCGGTGCGGCGAGGTCAGCGTGGCGGGCGCGTCCTCTGGATCGTACTCGTCGTCGATCTCACCGACGATCTCCTCGAGCATGTCTTCGAGCGTGATGATCCCCGCCGTTCCCGCGTACTCGTCCACCACTACTGCGAGGTGCTTGCGCTGCCCGCGCATGTCCGCCAGCAAAGATTCCAGGGGCCTGGACTCCGGTACGAAGATCGCTTCCTGCATGACTTCATCGATCGTGTGCCCTTCCCGTTCTTCTGGGGGAAAGCGGTAGACGTCCTTCAGCAAGGCGGTTCCGACGATGTCGTCCAGGCCCGTTCCGACGACCGGAAATCTCGAATGGCCGGTCTCCAGAGCGAGCGCCGTGAGATCCGAAAGGGGAGCGTCACCCTTGATCGAGACGACCGCGACGCGCGGCGTGAGCGTGTCGCTGGCCGTCTTGCTGCCGAAGTTGATCGACCTCGTCAACAGCGCGAACTCTTCCTCCGGCAGCATGCCGTCCCTGCGCGATGAGTAGATGAGTCGCTTGAGCTCCTGAACCGATCGCACACCCATGAGCTCGTCGCGCGGCTCGATTCCGAATAGGCGCACGGTCCAGTTCGCCACCGCGTTCAGAAAGACGATGAGCGGCCGGAACGCATTGTTGGCAATCGTGAACGGCGTGGCGATGGAGGTCGCAAGCTCCAGAGACCGTGCGAGGGCGAGATTCTTGGGGACGAGCTCGCTCAAGATCATTTGCACGGCGGTCACCAGGACCAAGGCGATCGCGGTTGCTATCTCGAGAGTGCCGGCCCCCGGTATCACCGCCGCGACAAGTGGCTCGAGGGCGCGGCCCACGGTCGGCTCGATTATGAATCCCACGAGCAGTGAGGTGATGGTGATTCCGAGCTGTGCTCCGGAAAGATGGAACGAGAGGTTCTTCACTGCGGCGACCGCGCTGATCGCGCCGCGCTGGCCTTGATCTGCGCGCTGCTGTAAGCGGCTACGGTCGACGGCGATGAGGGCGAATTCCCCGGCCACGTAGAAGCCGGTCATGAGGATGAGAAGCAGCACGGCGCCGAGGCCCAGGGCGAGATCTATGGCGCCGTCGCTCCGCTCGAGATCGGGCGCAAGCTCTTGGCCCGTTCTGTTTTGACGTAGCTCCCTATGACGGTTGCGGTAGCAGTTATCGGGACGGCGAGGAACGCCCCGGCGATCCCGGCCAGTACCGCTCCGGCCGTGAGCGCCAGGAGGATCACTACCGGGTGCAGCTTCACGGCCCGGCCGAGAACCAGGGGCTGCAGTACGTCACCTTCGACTTGCTGGATGACCGTGATGGAGCCGGCAACCAATAGTGCGTCCAAGGGCCCGTTCGTGACCAGCGCGACGAGCGCAGCCACCGCACCGGCGACGACTGCCCCCACGAGGGGAAAGAAGCCCCCGAAGAAAGTGAGGACGGCCAATGGGACGACGAGGTTCACCCCGATGAGCAGGAGCGCTACCGCAATGAGGACGCCGTCGACGAGCGCGACTAGAGCAGTGCCTCGCACGTAGGCTCCAAGTGTCGTCCAGACCCTTTGCCCCGCCTCCGTGAGATGAGCGCGCGCCGGCTCAGGGAACCGGCTGGTGGTCCAGCCAAACATCGCTTCGCCGTCCTTGACGAAGAAGAACACGAGCACCACGGTCAGCAGCAAGCCGGCGATGACTTCCCCGATCTTGATGGCGCCGGCGAGCACGCCGCTGGTCAGGGCGCTGCTCTCTTGTAGCTGCTGCGCAGCGCGGTCGATGTAGCGGTCGACCTGGCTCTGGGTGAGATTCAAGGGCCCATCCACGAGCCAGTTCAACGCCTGTTGGGAGCCCGCTCTCAATCCGCTGCTCAGAGTCCCAAGCTCGGAGGTGACTTGTGGCGCCAGCAGGAAGAAAAGCCCCGCGATGATCCCAACGCCGGCCGCCAAGACCGTGAGCGTCGCGACGAGCCCGGGCCAGCCGCGACGAGCGAGCCATTTCGCCGGGGGGGCAAGCAGCGTGGAGAGAAAGAGGGCGACGATCACGGGCAGGACGACGAGTCGAAGTTTGACGAGCGCATAGACGACGGCCGCCGTGGCCGCGCCTATCACGAGAAGTCTCCCGCTGAAGGCTGCCACCACGACCAGCAAAGGATCTTGCCTCGGGGCGACCATTGTGGCTCGCGCCTCGGAAGCGACATGCTCGTTGCGCTCGCGAGCGCGCTTTCTACGCCTGAAGATCAGTCTCAGTTCACCCGCCTCATCCCGGGAAGCTCCCGGCGTGGCGACTATCATGCACGCTATGGGGAGAGTCTCTATCGAAGCTATCGTGAATTTGTGCAAGCGGCGCGGCATCGTCTTTCCGTCGAGCGAGATCTACGGCGGACTTCGCTCCGCGTGGGATTGGGGCCCGCTGGGCGTCGAGCTCAAGCGCAACGTCAAGGAGCAGTGGTGGCGCTCGATGGTGCACCTCAGAGACGACGTCGTCGGTCTCGAGAGCTCGGTGATCATGTCCCCCAAGGTCTGGGAGGCTTCTGGACACGTCGCCACCTTTTCCGACCCGCTCGCCGAATGTACCAACTGCCACAAACGCTATCGGGCCGATCACATCGACCTCTCCAGGCCTTGTCCCCACTGTGGGCAGGGGCCCTCGTGGACCGAGCCGCGCGAGTTCAATCTGATGTTCAAGACCAACATGGGGCCCGTCGAGGACTCATCTGATGCCGTCTATTTGAGGCCCGAGACGGCTCAGGGGATGTTTGTCGACTTCTCCACCGTGCAGCAGACATCGAGAAAGAGGATCCCCTTCGGGATCGCGCAACAAGGTAAGTCTTTTCGAAACGAGATCACGCCGGGCAACTTCGTCTTCCGCACGCGCGAGTTCGAGCAAATGGAGATGGAGTTTTTCGTCAAGCCCGGAACGGACGACGAGTGGCAGGACTACTGGGTCGAGCAACGTATGGCCTGGTACGCGGACCTGGGCATGACCTCGGGCAACCTGAGGCTGCGCGAGCATGGGGCCGACGAGCTTTCGCATTACGCCAAGCGCACTTACGACATCGAGTACGACTTCCCCGGTATGGGTTGGTCCGAGCTCGAGGGCATCGCCAATCGCACCGACTACGACTTGAAGGCCCACGCGAAGCACTCGGGTCAGGACATCTCCTACTTCGACTCAGACACCCAAGAGCGCTACGTGCCTTATGTCATCGAGCCGGCGGTCGGAGTTGAGCGCCCACTGCTGGCTTTCCTCATCGACTCCTACAGCGAAGAAGAAGCCCCGGCCGCGAGTGGCAAGCTGGAGAAGCGCGTTGTGCTGAAGCTGGACAAGCGACTTGCGCCGGTCAAGGTAGCGGTGCTGCCGCTATCCAAGCATGCGGATCTCGTCCCGGTGGCCGAACGTGTGGCGGCCCTTGTGAGAGCGTCGCACGTGACGGACATCGATATCACGGGCTCGGTCGGCAAGCGATACCGGCGGCAGGACGAGATCGGCACTCCGTTCTGCGTGACGGTCGACTTCGAAAGCCTGGAGGACGATCAGATCACGGTCAGAGAACGGGACAGCATGGAGCAAGAGCGCATCGCCATCAATGAGCTAGCGTCGTATCTGGCCAAGAGGTTCGAGTGAGCTCTTCCGACTTCGAGACGGGCACTCCGGCAGGAAGGGGTCATCGATGACCAAGTGGGTGTACGAGTTCGCAGAGGGCAACGCCTCGCAGAAGAATCTCCTCGGCGGCAAGGGCGCGAACCTCGCGGAGATGACGAATCTCGGCTTGCCGGTGCCGCCTGGCTTCACGATCACCTGTGAGGCATGCAACGCCTACCGAAAGAACGGCCAATCGTTTCCCGAAGGATTGCTGGACGAGGTAGCCGACCATAGAAAGAAGCTCGAGGAGACTATGGGCCGGCAGATCGGCGACGCGGCGGACCCGCTACTCGTCTCGGTGCGCTCGGGGGCTCCCTTCTCGATGCCCGGCATGATGGATACCGTCTTGAACGTGGGCTTGAACGACGAAAGTGTGGAGGGCCTCGCGCGCCAGACATCATCCGATCGCTTTGCGTGGGACTCTTACCGCAGACTGCTGCAGATGTTTGGAAAGACCGTCATGGGGATCGATGGCGATCTCTTCGAGGAGGCGATAGACGCCGCCAAAGAGAAAAAGGGCGTGGCCAACGACGTGGACCTCGACGGCGCCGATATAGAGGCTCTGGTCGCGAAGTTCAAAGACATGATTCAGACAGAGACGGGTCGCGCTTTTCCCCAGGATCCGACCGAGCAACTCCATCAGGGAATCGAGGCCGTGTTCGGCTCGTGGGACAACAAGCGGGCCCAGGATTACCGTCGGCGCAACAAGATCTCGGACGCCCTTGGCACGGCGGTGAACGTGCAGACCATGGTGTTTGGCAACAGGGGAGAGGAGTCGGGCACCGGGGTCGCCTTCACGCGTGATCCCTCGACCGGCGAGAAGACACCGTACGGTGACTACCTGCCCGACGCGCAGGGCGAAGATGTCGTCGCCGGCATCCGCAACACGATGAAGCTCGAGCAGATGGCCGACGTTCAGGCCGATGCCTTCGACGAGCTCAAGGACCACATGGCGACGCTCGAACGCCACTACAAGGACATGTGCGACATCGAGTTCACCGTCGAGAAGGGCAAGCTGTGGCTGCTGCAAACCCGGATCGGCAAACGCACTTCGCTCGCCGAATGGACCATCGCGCACGACATGGTCGAGGAGGGCCTCCTCGATGACCTTGCGTCCGCCGGCCAGCATCGCCTGACCTCGATTCGTCTCGATGAGCTCTTCAAGCCGATCATCAAAGCCGGCCTCAAGGAATCGAAGGAGCCCGCGGCGCGCGGGCTGAACGCGTCGCCCGGGGCAGCAGTGGGACGCGCCGTGTTCTCCGCCGCCGACGCCTCCGAATGGGCCGGGCGCGGCGAGAAGGTCATTCTCGTGCGTCGCGAGACCAACCCCGACGACTACCACGGCATGATCGCGTCGCAAGGCATCCTCACCTCTGCAGGAGGAACCAACTCCCACGCGGCGGTCGTGGCGCGCGGCGAGGGCATCCCGGCGGTGTGCGGCGCCGACGCACTGCGCATCGATCGAATGGGAAGGGAGTTCACCGTCGCCGGCCAGACCGTGAGCGAGGGCGACTGGATCACTATCGACGGCACCGACGGCACCGTTTACGCCGAAGGCCTCGAGACCGAGCCTTCGGTTCTGGACTCAGCGCAGCTGGGAGACGAGGAGGCGCGCGGGTCCGAGCTGTGGCGCGCATACGAGCTGTTCATGACTCAGGCAGACAAAGTCCGGCGGCTCAGAGTGCGCGCAAACGCGGACACGCCCGAGCAGGCCGCCAATGCACGGGCCCGGGGAGCAGAGGGCATCGGTCTCTGCCGCACGGAGCACATGTTCCTCGGCGAAGAACGCGTAGCGGCGGTACGCAAGATGATCTTTGCCGAAACGCCTGAAGAGGAGCAGCAGGCGTATGACGTTCTCGCCCCTCTGCAGAAGCAGGACTTCGTCGGCATTTTCGAAGCGATGGACGGGTTGCCCGTTACGGTCCGCCTGCTCGACCCTCCGCTACATGAGTTTCTCCCCGACCACGTTGAGCTTGCCGTCAAAGTCGCGCTTGCCGATGAGCGCGGCGACCCCGAGATCGAGGTGGGGCGCGAGAGAATTGACCTCGAAGCGGCTCACAAGCTGCTGTCGAAAGTCGAGGAGCTGCACGAGGCGAACCCGATGCTCGGCCTCCGCGGCGTCCGCTTGGGAATTATCAAACCGGGCCTTTACGCTATGCAAGTGCGAGCGATCGCTGAGGCCGCCGTCGAAGTGAAGAAGAAGGGCGGCGAACCGCAGCCGGAGATCATGATCCCTCTGGCCGCCACTGCTGAAGAGCTGCGCCAGATGCGAGAGGAGC
>JACDBF010000065.1 GCA_013695055.1 Actinomycetota bacterium | reverse complement strand
CCGCCGGCGTGCAGGAGGTGCACAACGTCCTCATACATGCCTTCAACGATGCCGGACGAAACAAGCTGCGAGTGACCCTTCACGCCAAGGTCGAGCCGGGCACATCTCTCCGGGAGGCTCACGATCTTTCCGAGCAGATAGAGAAGGAGGTTTTAGAGGAGCTGGGCCCCGACACGCGCGTCGACACGCATCTAGAACCGCTCGAAAGCACCGCATTCGGTAGCGACGTCACCGCGATGCGCCGCGACGTCGTCGAGCGGGTGCGCCAAATCGCGACTGATGAAGTCGAGGCCGTCAATTGCCACGAGGTGCTGGTCACCGAGGCCGGCGGAGAGCTGAGCGTCATAGCCCACGTGGGAGCGCGCCCGGATCTTCCTCTCGAGAGAATCCACGCGGCATCACAAAGCATCGAGAAGCGGGTCCGCACGGAAGTATCCGAGGTGGGCTCAATAGTCATCCACTTCGAACCCTTCTGAAACCACCAGCCGCCTTTCGTTATCGCGATTTCCCTTGCGGTAAAGAGTATTGTCCAGAGCACAACCATGAAGCTCGATGAGATTGCATCACTGCTGGCCGAGACGGAGCTTTTCAGGCAGCTGTCGGATGGTGCACGCCTCCAGGTGGCGGAACGAACGATCAAACGCTCCTTTCCGAAGGGAGATGTCGTCTTCCACGAGGGCGATCCGGGAGATTCGCTCTTCGTAGTCGCAAACGGTCTGGTGAAAGTGTTCGTTACCTCACCCGAGGGAGCCGAGATGGTCCTGGCAACCCTTGACCGTCCCGACACCTTTGGCGAGCTCGCCGTCGTCGACGGAGGCCCGCGTTCCGCGTCCGTGAGAGCAATCGAATCAACAGTTCTGATCGCCTTGAGGCGCACAGCCTTCATGGAGATGTTGGCTAGCGAACCCGGCCTGGCGGAGGCCCTGAATCGTTCCCTGGGCGCCTTGCTGCGACGAGTGCTTCAACAAGTATCGGATCTGGTCTTTCTGGACCTGCCGGGACGCGTGGCCAAATTGCTATTGAATTTAGCGGATGCCATCGGAGAGCCTACCGACCAAGGCACGCTGCTCGAGCTGAACATCAGCCAGAGCACCCTGGCCGAAATGGTCGGTGGCTCCCGTCCAACGGTTAACCAAATCCTGCACGCCTTCAGTGCCCGAGGTTACGTCGAGCTAAAGGGCCGGAAGATTCTGATCTGCAAACCTGAGGCCCTCCGTCGCCGAGCCGCCATCTGATCTGTGATGTCACGTGAAAAAGATGTGTATTTGCCGGCCTCCAAGCATCACATTGTCCGGCGTTCAAATCGCTGTTGCCATGCGAACAGCCGGCTTGTTGGGTAGAGAACAATTGGGATGATCGCCTCCCTCTACTGTTAGTAGAGACAAGCGCCGGCAGTTTTACTCTGGGAGCCAATTGCGGAAGAATTACGCTCGTGTCGCTTCACTCATGCTTTCCTGGGCGCTGGCCGCGGGGCCAATAGCGTGCACGGGCCAAGTGGTACCGCAAACGCCCACGTCGATGCAGGCCGACTCCACAGATACCGGTTTTGCCTCCCCGGTCATCAGCTTCGTCGACGGAACGGTTCTCCGCGACCTCGCCCACGAACCCACGATGACGTGGGGCTCCACCTGGGTGGACCACGATCGCGACGGTGACTTCGACCTCTTGGCGAATCGGCACTGGCATCTGCCTCGATTCTTCATTAACCGGGCAGGAAGCTATGTCGCCAGCGACGAGATGTTCTTCTCCGGAAGGAAGAAGTTCTTCGACCGTCACTCGTGCGCGTGGGGTGAGGCAAACGGAGACGGCCAAGTCGACCTTTACTGTGGATCGGGCGCGCAAAAAGGCGAAGGGTTCGGCGCGAACCAATTGTGGATTCAGACCAAGGCTGGCTTCTCCAACGAGAGTCATGAGTTCCGAACGCAGAATGGATACGGAAGATCGAGGTCCGTCAACTGGATCGACTACGACTCCGACGGCGACCTCGACATCTTCACAGGCAACAAGTTGCGCACGCGGGCTCCCAATGTCATGCTCCGAAACGATCGCGGCCGCTTCGCGCGCGCCGACGTGGGGCTTTCGGCCAGAGTCAACTCGCTCGCATCAACGTGGTCGGATTGGGACGGCGACGGCGACCCCGATCTGTTGTTGATTCGATACCGGCCGAAGAAAGCACGCGCTTATGAGAACGTCGGTGGTTCGTTCGAGCAAATCCAGCCGGAGGGCGTGACAAGTCGGCATTGGAGCTCGGCGGTCTGGGGCGACTACGACGGCGACGGTTGGCCGGATCTACATTTGATCGCACCCCACAACTCAGTCATTCTCCACAACGAGTCGGGAACCTTCTCCGAGTCTCACACCGTGGCCCTCGACGCGGGAGCCTCAAGCGCGTGGCTCGATGTGGACAACGACGGCGACCTCGACTCCTTTATCGTTCAGGGCCAAAGAGCCGGCGTCAACCGGCCGGACTTCTTCCTCATCCAACAGGACGGCAGGTTCACCACCGTCTTTGATCGGTCGTTCAGGGGACCCAGGTCCGGCAGTGGTGAAACCGCCTCGGTGGCCGACGGAGACCTCGATGGGCGCCAGGATCTTTTCGTGACCAACGGGGCTCTCCTCGGCGAGGAAAGCGACATCGAAGGGTCTTGGCAGCTACTCGAGAACCGCACCGAATCCGCCAACTGGGTGGCGATCGAGCTACAAGGGGACGAGTGGAACCCGTGGGGATACGGAGCATCGCTTCGCGTGGAGGCGGACGGCATCGAGTACCGCCGCGAGGTCACCGACGGCATAGCCGCGCGCTCCCAGTCCGGCGTCGGGCGGATGCTGCTGGGCATAGGAGATGCAACCCGGGCCCGGGTCACGGTTGAATGGCCGGCTGGCGCCACCGACTGCGTCGACGTGCAGGCGAGCGACGTCGTCAGGGTGAACGAGACCGGCACTCGATGCTAGGAGGGGCAGATGCCCTGGACAGAGACCGCCCGCTCGGGGACACTGGGACGCGTCAGATCCCACTCGCTGCTGGAAGGACCACTTGGGACCGTCCGGGAAGTCCGCTCGTCGGGGGACGATCGGAGCCAAGTCGGGAATCGTCATCATCCTTTTCAGCGATCTCGTCGGGTCGACTGAGCTGCTGGATAGGCTGGGAGACGACGTCGCAGGGGGGTTGCGACGTAAGCACTTTGGACTGCTCAGGAATGCCGTAAGCACGCATCGCGGAACCGAGGTTAAGAATCTCGGCGATGGTCTGATGGCTACGTTTCCCAGTGCCATCGATGCTGTGACATGTGCGATCGCAATGCAGCAGGCTGTGCACCGTCATGGACAACAGGACCCTGGTCTTCGCGTGGCCATGAGGATCGGGTTGCACGCCGGTGAGCCACTCCGTGAGCACGATGACTACTTCGGCTCTGCAGTGGTTCTCGCAAAGCGATTGTGCGACAGCGCAGAGGGTGGAGACATAATCGCATCAGAATTGGTTCAGAGAATAGTTGAGCCGCGCGGCTTCTTCCGGTTCGAGGATCGAGAGTTGCCGGCGCTCAAAGGTGGGGCCATCCAACCAGCCGCTAGCGCCGTGGTGTGGGAACCATCCGACGACGCCTATAGCGAAATCACCGGGGACGCATTGCCGCAGCCCCCCGAGCCCCAACGACGAGTTCCCGCGCTGATCGTGACCGTGGCCGCGCTGGTCGCGCTGACCGCAACCGTCTCTGTGCTCGTGTCGAATCGCGACCGCGCACCTCAAACGGCAGCCTCCTCCAGGGCCTCGGCGGGCTCGGGCTCGCCCGGAGGAGGAGGCGGCTTCGGGTCCAATTCGGACGTCGACGTGGACGACTTCGACGTGGACGACTTCGGCTGGCTGAACTCATTGACAGGGCAGGCGGTAATCACGGGCACGCTGAGTTGCTCTGCGCCGGTTCCGGTTCCGGTCAGGCTCGAGATCGAGCTCACACAGGGCGATCTCGAGCGAAGGGAGAAGCGCACCCTCCAGTGCGACGGCAAGAATCCGTGGGCTGTTGTGGTGGGTCCCTTCTCCGACGAGGACATCGGATTCGACGCCAGCTTGTACGCTCAGGGCGCGCGGGGTGCCCGGTTGCAGGATTCGAGCTCACTCACCCTGCGCTCGTGCCTGAAGATCGGCACGCTCGACGACGACCATCTGGGGCCCTCTGCCCATGGCGATGTCATCTGCGGGCTGGCGGGTGACGACACCATCGAGGGAGGCGGAGGCGACGATGAGCTACGCGGGTTCGACGGCAACGATCTCATTGTTGGATCGAGAGGCGACGACCAGCTCACTGCCGGGCTCGGAAAGGACAGGATCCTCGGTGGGGCCGGCGACGACCTCCTCTACGGCGACGCCGGCCGGGACGTGCTCCGGGGAGGCCCGGGCTTTGACCGCTGCTTTCCCGGCGACCAATCGGGGAAGGAAGTCGGCTGTGAGGCTCTTCCTTGAGGCTGCCTACGTGACCTCGGCCACGACCTCGTGGTAGCCGCTTGCTCCGCTCGGATGAGGCCCGGCGACGCGCGCCGTCTGGACGATGCCGTCACCGTCGGTCGCCCTGCACATGATCCTCACCGAACCGGCCCCCTCAGGGGCCCAGCGATGAGCCCATAAGCGCCAGGAGATGGGAGAGACCGGATCCTTCATCATCGCTTGCTCCCAGGAGCTGCCGCCGTCGACCGAGAGCTCTACGCCCTGAATTCCCCGGTCGCCCGCCCAGGCAATGCCCGCGATCCAGGTCTCCTCCCCCGTCGCGGCGCGGAAGTCGTCGCCGGCCACGTCGATTCGCGATTCGGTCTTGACGACGGCCTCATCGGACCACCCACGCTCCTGCCAGTAGCCGATGTAGTCGCTCCCGACGACCTCGATGGCTTGAAGCCACTTGACGTTCTTCATTCCGTAGATTGCCGGCACCCTCACGCGACACGGAAATCCGTGCTCGCGTGTGAGGGATCGACCGTTCTGCGACACGGCCAATAGGACGTTGCCGGCGCGTGCGAGCTCGATCGGGATGGAATCCGAGTACCCGTCAACCGATCTGAACACCACATCTTGTGCTCCATCTTGCACAGCAGAGGCGTCGAGAACGTCCCTCAGGCGAACGCCCCCCCATGCCGAATGTCCGACCAGGTTCCCGCCGACCTCGTTGGATACGCAGCTCAAGACGGAGTAGTGCTCGACGATCTCGAAGCGGCTCTGCAGCTCCTGGAAGTTGAGTGTCAATGGCGCTGCGACGAGCCCCGAGACCTCAAGGGCCCATCCGTCAACGTCTACGGACGGTTTTACGAGATCGATGTCGACCTGGTAGTGATCCGCCACGCTCGTGATCTCGGGAGTAAGTCCCGGGATGTCCGGAAATGGCTGCCGCACGGGAAGCTTGGCGGGCTTCGCGGGATCGACCAGAGGCACGTTGGTGTCGGTCGAGGAGAAGAGGCCGGCGAACCATCCCCCGCCGAATGCTCCGATTCCGATCCCTAAAGCTCCCCCAACCGCGAGTCGGAGGAACCTGCGGCGGCTGTGATCGAAGCGGGTCGGCTCTCCGGTCAGCCGGATGTACATGTAGCGTCCAATTCCCGCGTAGAGCGCGGAGGCGAACAGCGATGCCGCAATTACGTAAACGGGGTCCGGCCGGAAGCTGGGCTCGCCAAGAGACGAGGCAGCCGCCACCACCCCAAGTGCGGCAGCCGCGCCCCCGGGCCGCAGGCCGCCGGCGCGAGCGAAGACCTCCGCCCCCAGCAGCAGCGCGGCTGCCAACACGCCGATCGTGAGGAGTCGAATCGCCCAATGGCCCAACAGCTCGATGAAGAAGGTCGCGGCGTCCCCCGGAGTGGCTCGGATGATGCGGGCCGCGAGCGCAGTGGGCGCGAAGGGAACGATATCGGTGACCACCGAGATGATCCACAGCGCGGCCAGGGCTCCGGCCGAGGCGAGCAGCCCGGCGATTCGTCCGGCCCTCAGGGGGCGTTCTGAATTAGACCCTGGCTCAAAGCCTGCTTCCATAGCTTGATTGTCGGCGATGCGGGCGGCTACTGGAACGTCTACCAGCCGCGGCTCTTCCATTCCTGAAGATGCGGCTTCTCGTCACCCACCGTCGTGTCATCGCCGTGGCCCGGATAAACGGCCGTGTCGTCGGGGAGCGTGAAGAGGTGAGTCGAGATGGATTCGATGATCTGCTCGAAGGCCTTCCGGTCGTTCCACGTGTTGCCTGGACCCCCGGGAAAGAGGGTGTCTCCTGAGACCAGGTGTCGTCCTGAGAGAAAGCAAGCGCCTCCAGGTGTGTGTCCGGGGGTGTAGAGAACCGAGACGCTGCGCTGTCCGAAGCTCACTACCTCTCCGTGGGACAGAGAGTGATCGACGGCAACGGGATAGTCGTCGCCGGGATGCGCGTAGACGGGCACCTCGAGCTTCTCCTTCAAAGCCTTCAGGGCCTGCACGTGATCCCGATGGCCATGGGTCTGAAGGATTCCCACGATGCTCGCGTCGCGCGCTCCGTCGAGGATCGTCTCCGGCTCGAAGCAGCCGTCTATGAGCACGGCCTCATGGGTCTCGGGACACTCCAGCAAATAAGTGTTGTTCTCCATGTCGCCAACTCGAATCTTGCGGACGATCAGATC
>JACDBF010000049.1 GCA_013695055.1 Actinomycetota bacterium | reverse complement strand
TTCGAGATGCCAGACGCGAACGAACTCCCACGGGTGCGGCGTGCCGTCGTACCACTGGTGAGTGCCGGGCACGCCGTCGTAGACGAACTGGTTCCCCTTCGCATCCCACGTCTTGCCACCGTCATCGGAGCGCTGGATCACCTGTCCAAACCAGCCGCTGGACTGGGACGCATATAACCGCTGCGGGTCTGCCGGCGATCCCGCGACGTGGTAGATCTCCCACCCCGCGAAATGGGGGCCGCTGATATCCCATTGCGCGCGCTTCTCGTCCGACGTCAAGACGAACGCACCCTTGCGTGTACCCACCAGCACCCGTACCCCGCTCATCAGTGCCCCTTTCTCGAGCTTCCCAGTCCCCGCGGGAGCGAGGATCTTGCTCTTTCTCCCCGCCCGGGTACAGCTCGGGCGGAAGGCCTGGTTCGGTGACCTGCAGGTCTTGGCCCACCAACGTTATGACGACGGCCCGGCGGGAAACTCATCGCTCGCCCGTCGACGATGACACAGACGCGGACGGCCCGCTATCCCGGCGGGGCCAGTCGACAGCAAACCGAGCCGAGGAGTAGGAGAGGCCGGGGCTGGGTATGGTCGCGAAGCAAGCTCACCCATTGAAAGGAGCCACATGGCTGGGAAATACACGTTGCCCGAACTTCCCTACGACTACGCGGCGCTGGAGCCTCACATCGACGCCAAGACGATGGAGATCCATCACACCAAGCATCACCAGACCTACATCGACAAGCTCAACACGGCCCTGGAAGGCCACGACGACCTTTCCGGCCAGTCGATCGACGACCTGATCAGGCACCTCAATAAGGTTTCTTCCGACATTCAGGGCCCGGTGCGGAACAACGGCGGGGGCCACGCCAATCACTCCCTCTTCTGGACGGTAATGAGCCCCGAGGGTGGCGGCGAGCCCGACGGCGCTCTCGCCTCGGCCATCGACGACGCCTTCGGTTCCCTCAAGGAGCTCAAGGAGAAGTTTACGGCCGAGGCCGTCGGCCGCTTTGGCTCCGGCTGGTCGTGGCTGGTGGTCGACGGCGGGAAGCTGTCGGCGCTCAGCCTCCCCAACCAGGACTCGCCGCTCAGCGACGGCAAGACCCCGATCCTGGGCCTTGACGTCTGGGAGCACGCCTACTACCTGAAGTACCAGAACAAGCGGCCCGATTACATCGAGGCGTGGTGGAACATCGTCAACTGGGACGAGGTCGCCAAGCGCTTCGAAGCCGCCCGCTAGCTCCTCGCAAGCGAAAAGCGCGCCTCGAGTGGGTGATGAGTGGCGCCATGCGCCATCTGTCACCCACTCGGCATTTCAGAGGCGCGTTCAGGAGGTGAAACGCACCCTTTTGTCCCCCGGATACGACGCCCCGATCGTTCCAAGAGGTGGAATATCCGGGGGTGAGAACTGTTTTGTATTACGAGCACAACGAATTTGCCCCCTTCCCCTACGGAGAAGTTTTCCCTAAGATGTTGATAACCCCGAGGGGTATGAAGGAGAGGCAGCTACGACGCCGCCCGAGAACGCTCAAGTTGCCCGGCCCGCCACTCTGAGTAGCCAGGAGATCAGCAGGCGATCATTTCGGGTGCGGATTGAGGCCGGGGACGAGGGTTCGGAGTCGGGCTGTGAGTTGGATCAAGTCAAGAGGTTGGTGACACATGAGTGAGGCCACGCGCCCGTATGAGTCGGCCCGGGAGGAGGCTGCCCACGAGGATCTCGTGCGGCAGTACCTTCGCGAGATCGGCCAGTATCCGCTTCTGACCGACGTGCAGGAAGTAGAGCTCGCCCAAGGAATAGAGGAGGGCGAGAAGGCCCTTGACAGGCTGACCACGGCAAAGCGGCTATCGGACCGGCAGCGCTCGGACCTTGAGTACACGGTGCGCAAGGGCCGGGCCTCGAAGCGGCGCTTCATTCAGTCCAACCTGCGTCTGGTCGTTTCGATCGCCAAGAAGTACTCGGCGGCCGGCCTTCCGTTGCTGGACCTCATCCAAGAGGGCAACCTCGGCCTCATGCGCGCCGTCGAGAAGTTCGACTGGCAGCGCGGGTTCAAGTTTTCGACCTACGCCACCTGGTGGATCCGCCAAGCCATCACCCGGGCGATCGCCGACAAGGCTCGCACGATACGCATTCCGGTCCACATGGTCGAAACCCTCTACCGTGTGCGCAAGGTCCAGTCGGAGCTGCTCGAGAAGCTGGGCCGCGAGCCCCTCATCGACGAGATCGCCGCTCAAGCGGACCTCACGCCGGACAAGGTACGCGAGGCCTTCCGGGTGCTCCCCGAGCCGGTGTCCTTGCACGAGCCGGTCGGCGACGAGGACGCGGAGCTCGGCGACTTCATCGAGGACGAGGACGTCGAAGGCCCCTTCCAGGCAGCCGCCGTCGCCCTTCGCCAAGAGGACCTCTGGAACATGCTCGGTTCGTTGTCCGACCGCGAGCGCAAGGTTCTGGCTCTTCGCTTCGGCCTCTTGACCGGCGAACCCCGCACGCTCGAAGAGGTCGGTAAGGAGTTCAATCTCACGCGCGAGCGCATACGGCAGATCGAAGCCAAGGCTCTGTCCAAGCTTCGCCACCCCAGCACGCCCGGCAAGCTCAGGGACATGGTCACCATCTAAGCCGTAGGCTCTCAAGCATGGTCACGACCGTGGTGCTCGCAGTTTGCGATATCCACCGCATCCCCGAAACCGCTCAGGCAATAGCCGATCTCCCGCACGTGAGCGAGGTCTATTCGGTCGCCGGCGACTTCGACCTCGTGATCATGGTGCGGGTGAGACAACACGAGGATCTCGCCCAGGTCGTCACCGAGGAGATCGCACGCATCGAGGGCGTAGAGCGCACTCAGACCCTGGTCGCTTTCAAGGTGTACTCGCGCCACGACGTCGAAGCGCTTTTCTCGATCGGGCTCGAGGACGAGCCGGCCTAGCCCCCGCCGGCAAACGGGGGCATGAGGGTCACCTCGGCCCCCTCTTGGAGCGCCTGGTCCAGCGTCGCTTGCCGGCCATCGACCAGGACCGCGAACACGAGCCGCTCCGGGGCACCCATCGCCGCCACGACATCCCAAACGCGCGCGTTCGAGGTGACCTCGAGCACCGCGCGGCCACCGTCCGACCCGGTGGGCAGGTAAGCGCGCATCGCGCCGAAGCACACCACTTGAACCGTCATGCGAGTCACCAACGCACACTAAGAGATTCGAACGCGAGAAACGCCGCCGCGAGCGTTCCGCGCCGGCGTTCTCGTCGAACGTTCGTAGGTTGCCAGCAGCCCTATTTTTCTACCGGCACTCCCACCAAACTTCCGTACTCCGTCCACGATCCGTCGTAGTTCTTCACCCGCTGAAACCCGAGCAGCTCCTTTAGCACGAACCATGAGTGCGAGGAGCGCTCGCCGATGCGGCAATAAGTGATGACATCCTGGTCCGCCGTGATCCCTTCGGCTTGGTAGAGAGCCTCGAGCTCAGAGCGCGACTTGAAGGTCCCGTCCTCTTTGACCGTCTTGGACCAAGTGATGTTGGCCGCGCCGGGAATGTGGCCAGGAACCTGCGCCTGCTCCTGTGGAAGGTGCGGCGGGGCGAGCAGCTCTCCCCGGAATTCTTCGGGAGAACGCACATCGACCCACGCCCCCTTGCCGGAGGTGCTGAGGTCTACGACTTCGTCCCGGTAGGCGCGAAGCTCCGGCTGCT
>JACDBF010000028.1 GCA_013695055.1 Actinomycetota bacterium | reverse complement strand
TTCGTGTTAGGGCAATCAACCCGGTGCACCGACACTCCTCGGCCGCGCGTCAGAAAGCCGACGATCGGATCGCCGGGAACGGGAGTGCAGCAGAGGGCGAGGCGAACGAGCAGGTCGTCGTGGCCTTCGACGATGACGCCCCTGCCTCGCCGACCCGGCTTGCGGCGTCGGCGCGTTCTTTCCTCAATCTCGTCCGCGTCTTCTTCGGCGGCCTCCGGATCGAGAGCCCGAAGAACGCGCGTGGTCACCGATTGCGGAGACACCCGCCCCTCGCCGATGGCAACATGCATCGAGTCGAGGTCCGGGTACTTGAGCTCCGCGGCGATCCGCTCCAGCACATCACCTTTGGCGATCTTGTCGACCGGCAATCCCTGTTTGCGCATTCCGTTCTCGAGGCTTTCCCGGCCTTGTGCGAGCGCGTCCTCCCGGCGCTCGCGCGCGAACCACTGCCTTATCTTGTTGCGGGCGCGCGGAGTCTTGACCAGCTGCAGCCAGTCGCGCGAGGGAGAAGGAGAGCCCCTGGAGGTGATGACTTCGACGGAATCTCCCGACGAGAGCTGATGACTCAACGACACGAGGCGTCCGTTGACGCGCGCCCCGACTGTGCGGTGCCCTACCTCAGTGTGAATGGCGTACGCGAAGTCGATGGGAGTTGCCCCCCGCGGAAGAGCGATGACATCCCCCTTGGGAGTGAACACGAAGGCCTCGTCGGCGTAGAGGTCGATCTTCAGAGATTCCATGAAGTCGGCCGGATCGGATGACTCCTTTTGCCAGTCGACCACCCGCTGGAGCCACGCGATCTCGTCCTCGGGTAGCTTTCCACGCCGCTGCTCCTTGTAGAGCCAGTGGGCCGCTATGCCGAACTCGGCCGCCTTGTGCATCTCGGTTGTGCGTATCTGGATCTCCATGGGCCGGCCGCCGGGCCCCATCAGCGTGGTGTGCAGCGACTGATACATGTTGAACTTGGGCATGGCGATGTAGTCCTTGAAGCGGCTGGGAACAGGTGTGTAGAGAGTGTGTATTGCGCCCAGAGCCGCGTAACAATCCCTCACCGAATCGACGACCACCCTTATACCCACCAGATCGAAGATGTCGTCGAATTGCTTGCCTCTCAGCACAAGCTTTTCGTATATCGAATACAAGTGCTTGGGCCGTCCGGATACCTCGGAGTGAATCCTCACCTCCCGCAGCTTGTCGACGATCTCGTCACAAACCTCGTCCAGCAATCGCTCGCGCTCGGGCTGCCTCTGCTGGACGAGGCCCGAGATCTCCTCGAAGCGCTTTGGGTGCAGCGTCTCGAAGCTGAGATCCTCCAGCTCCCACTTGATGACGTACATGCCGAGGCGGTGTGCAAGGGGAGCGTAGATCTCGAGCGTCTCCCGGGCGATGAGGTCCCTCTTCTCGGGATCCAAGGGGGCCAGTGTCCGCATGTTGTGCAGCCGATCGGCGATCTTGATGAGCAGCACGCGCATGTCGCGGGCGGTCGCGACGATCATCTTGCGGATGTTCTCAGCCCGGGCCAGCTCGGCCGACCGGAACCGGATCTTGTCGAGCTTGGTGACGCCGTCGATGAGCATCGCGACGTCGTAGTCCATCTCGCGTTCGACATCCACGAGCGTCAGCGAAGTGTCTTCGACCGCATCGTGAAGTAGAGCGGCCGCGATCGTCGTCTCATCGAGACCGAACTGGGCCAGGATGATTCCGACGTTGAGGGGATGCGTGACGAAGGGCTCGCCCGTCTTTCGCACCTGGCCGGCGTGGGCTACTTCGGCGATCTCGTATGCCCTCTCGATCGACTTGGTGCTCGCCTTCGGACGGCGGCTCCGAAACTCTTTGAGCAGCTCGTCGAGGGCCGGGTCGCTGGGGGCCTGGCGAGGCGAACGGACCTTACGCAGAACCGCCTTGACCCCGCGACCCGATGCCCCATCCGGGGGGCTAGAGGCCTTGTCGGCGCGTTCCTGCGTGGAAGCCATATCTCATTGTAAGAGCCGGGACAAGGATGCCTCATCCCGGGTCGCAGCCGGCGTCAGTAGGTCACGAGACTGAAGAAGTCATAGCCCTCGAGCTTTCCCTTGCCACCGAGGAAGGAGAGCTCCATGATCGTGGCGATGCCGGCCACCTTGCCGCCGCACCTCTCGGTGAGGCGGGCGGTGGCCTGCGCCGTGCCCCCGGTCGCGAGGACGTCGTCCACGATCAAGATGCGCTCCCCCGGCTCGATGGCGTCCTTGTGCAATTCGAGGTGGTCGTGCCCATACTCGAGCTCGTACATCTCTGCCTCCACCTCCCACGGAAGCTTCCCTTTCTTGCGGACCGGGATCAGCCCGGCCGTAAAGCGATAAGCGAGTGGCGCCGCGACGATGAACCCGCGCGCCTCGATGCCGAGCACCTTATCGATCTCGTCCCGGTCGTAATGGTGAGCGATCGCGTCGATCGTGTAGGCGAACGCTTTCTTGTCCGCAAGAAGGGGGGTTATGTCTTTGAAGACGACTCCCTCTTTGGGAAAGTCCGGGATGTCTCGGATGTGATCCTTCAGCCACTCGTGGTTTTGCTGGTTCATTCAGGATCTCTCCTCCCTAGCGCTTTCTCCGCCGCTTGGCCTTCTTGTCGCCGGCTTTGGGCCGAGCACTTGCTTGTGTCGACCGGGAAACTATGGGACTGGAGGACGGATGTGAGAGCTCGCCGGCTTCGGCGGCAGCCATTCCCGCTCCCGCAGCCAGCGGAATTGGCGCCACCTGGGTGCGGCGCTCGTCTCTCATGACCTTCTCGCGCACACTTCTGTATCTCGGCTCTCGTTCCTTGAGCATGGATAGCACCGGAGTCGCCACGAAGATCGAGGAATAGGTGCCGCTCAGTATGCCCACGAAGAGCGCCAAGGAGAGGTCTTTGAGCGTGCCCGCGCCGAGCAGCCCGGCTCCAACGAACAGCAACGCGGCCACCGGCAAGAGCGTGGCCAGCGAGGTGTTCAAAGACCTCATGAAAACCTGATTCATGGCGAGGTTGGCCGAGTCCTGGTAAGTCATCCGGCCCGTCGCTGCGTACTGACTGGTGTTCTCTTCCACTTTGTCGAAGACGACGACGGTGTCGTATAGCGAGTACCCGAGGATGGTGAGGATCGCGATGATGCTGGAGGGGGTCACCTCGAAACCAACGAGTGAGTAGACGCCCGCCGTGATCAACAGGTCATGCCCCAGCGCGAGCATCGCCCCAACCGCCATCTTCCATTCGAATCGCCACGCGATGAAAAGCGTGACCACGACCAGAAACACGATAAGAGCACGGACGGCCTTGCGCGTGATCTCTGCCCCCCATTTGCTGCCGATGCTCTGGCTGTCGGTGTCGGCAAGAGGCACGCCGGTCGCGTCGGCGACGGCCCGAACCACGCGCGCCTGCTCCTGCGGGTCGGCGACTTCCTTCGTCTGCACGATGACGCTGGGAGGGGTTTCGTCGGTGAGCTGTATCTGAGCGTCCCCGGCCCCCAGCGGCTCGATCGCATCCGTTATCGCAGACGTCACTTCGGCATCGCCGGCGCCGGCCAGAGGGCCATCTTCGGCGATGGGGGCCTGGATCTGGACCCCACCTTGGAACTCGATGCCGTAGTTGAGCCGGCGCGTGAACAGCGACGCCAAGCAGATCAAAAGGACTATGCCCGAGATCGCGAACCACACATTGCGCCGGCCGATGAAGTCGATCTTGGTCTCACCTCGGTAGAGGCGGCCGAGCACCCCGCCGCTCAAGGTCCCGCTCCAAGGGCGTGGCGAATCCCCAGGAAGCGGCCCGTCGAGAGCTTCCGGGTGCCCGCGAGCAGATGGACCGCCGAGCGCGTGAAGAAGTAGGCGATCAAGACATCGATCGCCGTGGCGAGCCCAAGCGTGAGGGCAAAGCCCCTGACCGAACCGACCGCAAGAACGAAGAGGATCACCGCCGCCGACGCGGTCACCGCATCGGCGACCAGGATCGTCCGGAACGCGCGCGTCATGCCGCGCTCGACCGCGGCCCTGATCGACTTGCCGGAATGAACCTCATCCTTCAGACGTTCAAACGCCACGATGTACGAGTCGGCGGTGATCCCGATGGACACGATCACTCCGGCGATGCCTGCGAGGGTGAGAGACAAACCTGCGGATTGCCCGAGCACGGCCATGATCGTGTACATCGCGGCGCCGAAGACGGTGAGGCCGAGCCACACGACGAGGCCGAGCCCCCGGTAGTAGACGAGCACGTAGACGACGACGAGGGCGAGGCCGATAAAGCCGGCCTTCAAGCCGGCATCGAGCGAGTCGCGGCCGAGCGTCGGAGAAACCTTGACGACCTCCGATTGATCTAGGGTGATGGGCAGCGCTCCGGTCTTGAGTACCAGCGCCAGATCCTTGGCCTCTTCCTCGCTGCCGGCGTCGATGCTGGTCTGCCCCCCGGTTATGCCCTGCTTGCAGACGACTCCCCCGCCGGCTCCGGCGGTGGCCGGATCCTGCATACCGGCAGCGCTCTCGACCTTGCCGTCCAACGCAATTGCGACCTGGCTCTTTATTTGCTCACCGTCGTCACGCAAGCAGGCGAGTCGCGACGTGAAGTCCGCCCACCCGGCGGCGCCGTCGGAATCCATGTCAAGCGACACCGACCACTGCTGAGA
>JACDBF010000012.1 GCA_013695055.1 Actinomycetota bacterium | reverse complement strand
TAAACCATAGCCACACGAGGCGGATGCCCCGTTCTTCGACCGTACGTAGCACGTAATCCTGTTGACGTTCCATGAGCGGACCCTACGCTTCTTAGGTTTCGGCAGCGTTACAGCTTTGGAGTAACGGAAGCTCAACCCGTAGCTACCCTTAGGCTGGGAATCGTGATACGCATCGCCTTGGCTCAGTTGAACCAGGCCGTCGGAGACATCGACGGCAATGTCGCGCGCTTGCAGTCGGCGATCGATCAAGCGCACTCGGCCGGGGCCCAGGTGCTCGCCACTCCGGAGCTGGCCGTTCCCGGCTATCCGCCCGAGGACCTCGTGCTCAAGCGCTCGTTCGTCGACGCCAATCGCGACGCCCTCGATCGCATCGCACGATCCGTTCGAGAGCTCGTCGCGGTCATCGGCTTTGTCGACCAAGACGGCGATCACCTCTACAACGCCGCAGCGATCTGCCACAGAGGGGGGGTGATAGGCGTCTACCGGAAGCAGCTACTTCCCAACTACGGAGTCTTCGACGAGCGCCGCTACTTCGAGCCCGGAGATGAGCTCGTCATGCTCGATACCGACCAGGGGATTCTAGGGGTCTGTATTTGCGAGGACTTGTGGTTCGACCCCGGTCCCGCGATCGCTTTGGGCGATGCCGGCGCGCAGGTGATCATCAACATCAACGCGTCTCCATTTCACAAGAACAAGCTGACGGAAAGAACTGATCTGTTGCGCGCCCGCGCCGAGCGCGCGCGCGCCGCGATGGTCTACGTCAACATGGTCGGCGGGCAGGACGAGCTGGTCTTCGACGGCGCCTCGATGGTGATCGGCGCCGACGGCGAGCTTGCGGCGCGCTGGCCGCAGTTTCAGGAGCACTTTGGCGTCGTCGCCGTGTCTCCGGGACCAGGCGGTGCAGCCGGGACCGATCGATTCCGAACACAAACGCTCACCGTTCACCTAAACGGGCGTCCTGCGAGCGATGAGGCTCGATTCGACAAACCGGCGGTTGATGCCCTTTCCCCGGAAGCAGAGATCTACGGCGCGCTCCGGCTGTCGCTCGCCGATTACGTAGCGAAGAACGGCTTCGAGAAAACGGTAGTGGGTCTCTCGGGGGGAATCGATTCTGCGCTCACCGCGGCGATCGCCGTCGATGCCCTCGGCCCGAACAACGTCCTGGCCGTCGCGATGCCGTCCGAGTATTCGACTGCGCACTCGCTTCAAGACTCGAAACAACTGGCCGCCAATCTTGGCATCGAGGTCCTGCAAGTACCCATCGCACGTATCCTCGATGCCTATCTCAGGGACTTGACCGGCGCGTTTGGAGAAGCAGAGAGCGGGCTCGCCGAGGAGAACCTCCAGGCGCGCATCCGCGGCAACCTTTTGATGTTCGCATCTAACCGTTACGGTCATCTCGTCGTCGCAACCGGAAACAAGTCCGAGATGGCATGCGGCTACGCCACCCTCTATGGCGACATGGCCGGGGGATTCGGATTGCTCAAAGACGTCTTCAAAAAAGAGGTATACGAGCTAGCGCGCTGGCGAAACTCCGTAAAAGAGATCATTCCTCAGGCCATCATCGACAAGGCGCCGTCCGCCGAGCTTCGCCCGGATCAGAAGGACTCGGACTCACTCCCCCCTTACGACATCCTCGACCCCATACTCGAGGCCTACATCGAAAGAGACGAAAGCGCAGAGGAGATCGCTGCGCGCGGATTCGATGAACAGGTCGTGAGAGACGTAATCTCGCTCGTAGATAGGGCCGAGTACAAGCGGCGCCAGGCTCCTCCCGGTCCTAAAGTGACCACTAAAGCCTTCGGCCGAGACCGCCGCCTGCCGATCTCGAGCAAGTGGAGAGAAAGCCAATCGGTGGTCATGCCCGAGACCGTCACGGGCGAGCGGAAGCCGCGATGACGTTGACCGTACTGGTCTTGTCCGACCGGGTAGGTGAGGTCACGCAACTGCTGCCGGCTTGGCCGATGGGCGGCGGATACCGCGTGGCGGCCGCGAGCCTCAAGGACATCGCCGTCAAAGACTTGATCGAGACTCATCCCGATATGGTCCTTGTCGATGGGACCGGCGACCTGGGGCTTGCCGAGGAGGCGGCTCGGCTTCTGTCACTCGCATGGGAGATCGGCCTGCCGCCAGTCATCGTCGTGCTCGACGAGCAAAGCTTGCAGAGGTTTCGGCTGGAGTCCGGAGCCGATGACTTCCTGATGGTGGAGGCGTCCAGCGACGAGATCTCGACACGCCTCTCGATGGCCCTGCAACGATCGGGCCGGGGTGACGAGCCCGTCGTGCTCAAGGTCGGCGACCTCACGGTCAATCCCGACAACTATCAGACATATTTGCGCGGCCGGCCGCTCGATCTCACCTATAAGGAATTCGAGCTGCTGAAATTCCTGGCGCAGAGACCGGGCCGGGTGTGCAATCGCGACTTGCTGCTTCAAGAAGTTTGGGGCTACGACTACTACGGCGGAACCCGAACGGTGGACGTTCACGTCCGGAGGCTGCGCGCCAAGCTCGGGCCGGAGCACGAGGCCTTGATCGAGACGATAAGGAACGTCGGCTACCGGCTTGTCCCGCGCCCGCGCGACCGCTAGAGCGGACCTATACTTCCCGCTTCCGGGGGCCGCTAGCTCATCAGGTAGAGCACCGGACTTTTAATCCGGCGGGCAGGGTTCGAGTCCCTGGCGGCCCACCTTCAGCCCACTGACCTGCTAAAACGCTTTGCTCCCTCCGGTCGAGAGCCTTGCACAACGCTCACTGAGCCTATAACCTTTCCCTCCGTGGATATCAAGCCTGACGTCGATAATGTCGTCAATCTCGCCCCGTCCTTCCGGCGAGCTCTCCTCGCTGCGAACAAGGCTCCTCGAACCATCGACAGCTACATGGAAGCGGTCCGGTTGTTCGCCCGATTCCTCGAGGCGCGCGGGATGCCCTTGCAAGTCGGAGCCATTCGGCGAGAGCACGTCGAAGCCTTCCTGGCCGACATCTTGGAGCGGTTCAAGCCGGCCACGGCCGCCAACAAGTTCCG
>JACDBF010000005.1 GCA_013695055.1 Actinomycetota bacterium | reverse complement strand
CATCTGCCCGGATCTATCCGTGCTTTCGCGCTGACTCAGAGAGGCCACGGAGATTCGAGTCATCCCGCCGAGGGCTACCGCGTCGGGCACTTCGTTCAGGATCTCGCAACGTTCTTGGATGCTCTCCATCTCGATGCAGCCGTCCTGGCGGGGCATTCCTCGCATGGGCTGGTCTCCGAGCGGTTCGCGATCGACCACCCCGATCGCACTCTTGGTCTACTGCTTATCGGCACACCCCCGTCACTGGGAGACAACAAAGCAGCGACAGAGCTGTTCGATTCGACCATCTCGAAATTGACCGATCCGCTTGACCGACAATTCGTAAGCGACTTCGCACAGAGCACGCTCGCTCGGCCGGTGCCCCAAGCCTTCCTCGAGACCATCTCCCGGGAAACCATGAAGGTTCCGGCGCGCGTGTTCAAAGAGTTCTTCGCCGATTTGTTGCAGCACGATGTCTCGACCGAGCTCAACGAGATCAACGTACCGGTGCTGCTCGTGTGGGGCGATCAAGACGTCATCGTGTCAAGAAGCGATCAGGAAGCGCTTACCGCCGCGGTCCAGGATTCGCAACTCGCTGTGTATCCCGGCGCCGGACACTCCCCTCATTGGGAGGAGCCCCAGCGTTTCGCGTCCGATCTTGTGGACTTCGTGGAAGGTCTCAACTGACAATCCGTTGACAACGCCCCGAGAGCCGGGAACGGCGGGGTCGCGAACGTGCTGATCAACGGAGTTTCTCACCGGAGGAGCACCGTCTCCGTAAACGGTTTGATCGACGAAAGACCGTTGCACCTCCGTCAGTTGATAAGGAAGCGCAAATCTCCTGATCAGGCGCCTGGGCGCTCCGACCAAATAGGGCCACTCAGGATCGTGGACGACGGTGTTGCATCCGTCAGTCGCGTCGAAGGCGGCACCGAGTACCTCGATCTGTGGAAGCAAGATCCCTGGTTAGAGCCGGTTTGCGGAGGGCGTGGGACTCGAACCCACAAGTCCTTTCGGACAACGGTTTTCAAGACCGTCCGCTTGCCAATTAGCGTAGCCCTCCGGGATTCAGCCTAGCGCGACCGCCCGCCCGCTTCGCCTCGAAATCCTCGGAAAGAGGCGGCCTCGACACCGTCAGGGCGGGCGGATTTCGTCGAAGCCCGTGTAGGGCTGCAGGGCCCTTGGAATGCCCACGCTGCCGTCCGCCCGTTGGTGGTTCTCGAGCAGCGCCACGATCGTCCGGCTCACGGCGCAGGCCGTCCCGTTGAGCGTGTGAACGAGCTTAGTGCCCCCCTCTTCACGGGTCCTCACCTGGAGCCGCCGCGCTTGGTAGTCGGTGGCGTTGGTCGCCGAGGTGAGCTCGAGATAACGGCGGGCCCCCGGGAGCCAGGCCTCGTGGTCGACCTTCTTCGCCGCCCCCGACCCGAGGTCGCCGGCGCACATCACGAGCACCCTGTAAGGGATCTCAAGAGCCTGAAGGATGTGCTCCTGATTCGCCCGGATGCGCTCGTACTCGTCCCAGGAGCGAGCCGGATGAGCGAACGAGAACTGCTCGATCTTGTCGAACTGGTGCACACGAATGAGGCCTTTAGTGTCCTTGCCGTAGGTGCCCGCCTCCCGGCGAAAGCACGAGGAGAAGCCCGCGTAGCGAAGTGGCAGCTCCTCGGAGGCGAGAATCTCGTCGGAACGCATCGCCGCAATGGAGACCTCGGAGGTGCCGGTGAGATAAAGGTCGTCCGCATCGACTCTGTAGTACTCGAACTCATCCGCGGGAAAAAATCCTGTGCCGTACATCGCATGCTTGCGAACGAGCACGGGCGGCACGATGGGGGTGAACCCTTGCTCGACCAACAGATCCATCGTGAAACGAACGAGCGAGAGCTCGAGCATCACGCCGGCCCCCAAGAGGTAGACGAACCGGCTACCCGACGTCTTGACGGCTCGGTCGCCGTCGAAGATACCGAGCCGCTCACCGAGGGCCACGTGATCCAGGGCCTCGAAGTCCAGCTCCGGTGCACCGCCCACTTCTCGCTCGACGACATTGTCGTCTTCGGACATGCCGGGGGGGACTGATTCGTGAGGGAGATTGGGAAGGTAGGCCGCTGCTGTGTCGAGGGTGACGGTGAGCTCCTCGAGCGCCGGCTCGGTGTTCTTCAGCCTGTCGGCGAGCGCCTTTGCCTGGGCAATCGCCTGGGGCCGTTGTTCTGGTGGGGACTGCCCGATCGCCTTGGAGGCGCGATTGTGCTCGGCCCGCAGCTCTTCTACCTCTCGCAGTCGCGCGCGGTATTCCTCATCTAGCTCGATAACGCGGTCCATGCCCCGAACGCCGCCGCGCTTCGCGTACGCGGAGCGCACTACTTCGGGGTGTTCCCGCAGAAGTCTTAGATCGATCACCTGCTCGGCGAGGCTGCGGCTTGTCTCTCGTCGCGCCCGTAGCCCGCAACCGCGGTGGCGATCGCTTCACGCTCCTCGTCGGAGAGGTTCTGGGCCGAAGCCAGCGCCTTGATGCTCTTCGCGTAGGTTCGTGTCTCGGTGCGGCCGTTGATCGATGTGATAACGATGCCATCGCCATGCTCATCGAGAAGCGCGGCCGTGAAGGAAAGCTGGCCCCCCATATCGCCGAACGCGTCGTAACGTACGACTGCGAACTTTTGGATGGAGTAGCGCGATATCGCTGCCTGTTCTTGCTGAGCGGCAACCACGCCATCCAAGCGATGATCTATTGAGTCGACTCTCTGCAACGATTGGCTCATGATGGCGAAGATGTCCTGAGACTGGCCGTCGCCTCGCAAGATGGCGTATTCGCGCCTGAGCTTTCTCATGCGCATCAATGTAAAGAGAAGGAGCAAAAGCGCGATTACTGCCACGGAAGCAACGACGGCGACGATCAGGGTGATTTCCTGCAAGCTGAGAGTCGGCACGGTGTCGCATCTTACACTGGGGCATGCTTTCCGAAGAGGTAAAGGCCCTCCTTGAAGCCGTCGAGAAGGGGACGGTGACGGTCGACGAGGCGCTCGGTAGGCTCCGACGGCTGCCCGTCGAAGATCTCGGATTCGCGCAACTCGATACTCATCGGGAATTGCGCCAGGGGTTTCCGGAGGCCATCTACGCGGAGAAGAAGACACCCGAGCAGACCGTGGCAATCGCCCGGCGGATGCTCGAGGCGACCTCGGCCCCCGTGCTTGCGACCAGAGTCCCCGAACCGACCGCGCAGGCGCTGCTCGACGAGTTTCCCGGAGCCCTTCATAACGAGCCCGCGCGCCTGGTCGTCGTGCGTTCTCGAGACTCGAGCTTGCCGGCCCTGGGCACGGTGGCGGTGATCTGCGCCGGCACCTCTGACCTTCCCGTGGCAGAGGAGGCGGCGGGAACGGCCGAGGCGCTTGGAGCGGTCGTGGACCGGATCGTCGACGTAGGAGTTGCGGGATTGCATCGCCTGCTGGCCGTTCAGGATCGCCTGAGCGCGACCCGCGCCGTGATCGTCGTGGCCGGTATGGAAGGTGCCCTGGCAAGCCTCGTGGGGGGCATCACCTCGGCCCCCGTCATCGCCGTGCCCACCAGCATTGGATACGGCTCATCCTTCGACGGCCTCGCCGCACTCCTCGCCATGCTCAACTCATGCGCCGCCGGCATCTCGGTGACCAACATCGACAACGGCTTCGGTGCCGCCGTCTGCGCCCACCGAATGCTCGCCCATAGGCCGGCGTGAGGGTCCTCTACTTCGACTGCTTCTCGGGCGCATCGGGCGACATGCTGCTCGGGGCCATGCTCGACGCGGGCGCCACCGAGTCGGAGGTGCGCCGGTCCCTAGATGCTCTGTCGATAACCGGATGGAATCTCACCGTGTCCAGCGCGACCAGGGGTGGCCTTCGAGCAACGCGGGCAGAGGTCGGCATCGAGGAATCCGGCGCGCGTCGCGACCTCCCCGACATCGTCGCGCTCTTGGAAGGCGCCGAGCTTCCGGAGCGCGTGCGCGACCGTTCGCTCCGGACGTTCACGCTGCTGGCCGATGCGGAAGCGCGCGTGCACGGCGTGGAGCGAGACCAGGTGCACTTTCACGAAGTCGGCTCAACCGACGCCATCATCGATGTCGTTGGTTGCTGTGCTGCATTGCATAGCCTAAAAGCGGAAATGGTGGTGGCATCTGGAATCGCAACAGGCATGTCGACGCTTGCCTCGAGCGAGCACGGATCCATCCCGGTTCCGGCCCCCGCGGTGCTCGAGCTATTGCAAGGCACCGGCGCGATGCTCTTCGAGCGCGGCCGCGAAGAGCTGATAACGCCGACCGGGGCGGCTCTCTTGGTCGCCATGTGCGACCGCTTCGGCGAGCTACCCGGCATGCACATTGATGCGACCGGCTACGGCGCGGGGGCCAGAGAGCTCGCTCATCCCAACATCGTGCGCGCTCTGGTGGGAGAGTTGACGAACCACAAGAACGACGACGTGATGTTGATCGAAACCAACCTCGACGACATGAATCCCGAGATGCTCCCGCATGTCATCGAGAAGCTGCTGGCTACCGAGGCGCTGGACGCGTGGACTACGGGCGCCGTCATGAAGAAGGGCCGGTCCGGCCACATCCTTTCGGTCCTCGGGACATCCGCCACGAAGGATGCACTCATCGAAGTCATCTTTCAGGAAACCTCGACGCTGGGAGTACGCACAAGCCCCGTGCGGCGGTCGACCCTCGAGCGTTCGTGGGTCGACGTGCAAGTTAGTGGTTATCCGGTGCGCGTCAAGCTGGGGAGCAGGACGGGCAAGGTAATCACGGTTGCGCCTGAGTACGAAGATGCGCGCGCCGCAGCCGAGGCGAGCGGCTTGGCGTTGCGAGAGATTTACGAGCGAGCACGCAGGGAAGCTTCCCGGACGCGAGCTTAGGCCCCTCGGCGGCCTCCTCGAACGTCGGCGCGTCGCACTTGAGCCATCTTCTCCCTTCCCGACGATTGGATGCGGAGCGGAAAACTACTCGGCGCGCGCGCCGGTCTGATCGCGCAAGTACTCGAGCACCCTGCGCTCTATGGCGGCGTCGTCGGTCCATCGCTCCTCGAGGTTCTCTGTGCCGCAATAGGCATAGAGAGCTCGGCGTAGACCGTCGTCGTAGGGCTCTGATGACCGGCCCGGTTCGTAACCAAGCGTTTGAAGCGCGCCTCGAAGCTCGGCGCCTAGCGGGGCATCGATCGTAGTGAACTCGAGCTGATCGGGCCTGGCGAAGAACAACGAGTGCAAATCGAAGATACGTATGAGCTCGGGAAGGGGCCGGTCATGATCATCCACTCGAAGGTCGACGGTTCGATCCGTGCCTCCGCCGTAGCCTCCGTTTTCTCGTACTATGAGCAGCGCGGCCGACTGCCTGCCGCGCTTGTCACCTCCGGCCGCGTCGCCCGCTCGTAGCGCGCTCAACAAGCGCACCGCGAGCTCGCCTTCGGTCTCCTCGAAAGCCTCCGCCATGCGTTCCACCACATCGGGCCCGGTCAGGATGTTGCCCTGGCAGCAGTAGCCGTCGCCGGTCACCCCGCCGGCCCAGTCGAAGCACTTCTCGCCGGTGAACGTGGCGGCTCCGCCCTTGGCATCCACGATCCCCAGTTGCCGCTCGGCTCTGTCGGAATCTGCCGAGGTCAACGCACCCACCGTCTCCTCTGCGCTCGAGCCCGACTGCAAGCGCTCGAGACCGTCGTTCCCATATGCAAGATTCGCGAGGGCTTGCGTCGCAACCGCTCCGGCCCCCGCGCGCGCGTAGGGAACGGCCGCTCCCACAGCGAGGAACTTGGAGGCGACCGCCACGCCCCATTCGGGGGTCGGTTGGGCGTTCGGGTCCCAGGCCGCAATAGAAAATGTCATACGCCGTCCGCCGCAATCATCTGGTCATGCTCGAAAGAAGGGGTGCCGGAAGATCTACTGGTGCGCGGCCCGGTGAAGCTTCTCGCCCTTCTCGAGCGGATACCAGCACGCACAGAAATGATTTTCGGAGACCTGGCCCATAGGCGGGAACCCTTCGCGGCAATTGTCGGGCACGCCATTGCCGCCGGTCAACGTCATCGCCTTCGGGCACCGGGGGTGGAAAACGCATCCCGACGGGGGGTTCACCGGGGAAGGAACGTCGCCCTCGAGCACGATGCGGTCGGTCAGCTGGGCGGTGGCCGCTCCCTTGGGCACGGCCGACAGCAAGGCCGCCGTGTATGGGTGCTTCGGGTTGTTGTAAAGCTCGTCCGCGGTGGCGAGCTCTACGATGTGACCCAGGTACATGACCGCGATGCGGTCCGAGACGTGGCGGACGACGCCGAGGTCGTGGGAGATGAAAAGGTACGTCAGCTTGAACTCTTCTTGGAGGTCTTCGAGCAGGTTCAAGACCTGGGCTTGAATCGAAACGTCGAGAGCCGAGACCGGTTCGTCGCAAACGATTAGCTTGGGACGCAGGGCCAAAGCGCGCGCCACCCCGATGCGTTGCCGCTGGCCCCCGGAAAACTCGTGCGAATAGCGATTGTAGTGCTCGGGGTTCAGACCGACGCGGTCCATGAGGTCCTGGACCTTTTTCTTGGTTTCGCCCTCGGTCTTGTGAATGCGATAAGGGGTCCCGATGATCGAACCAACGGTCTGCCGGGGGTTGAGCGAGGCGTAGGGGTCCTGGAAGATCATTTGCGCTTCTCGCCGGATGGGGCGCATGTCTCGCCGGCTGAGGTTGGTGATGTCTTGTCCGTCGAACATGATCTTGCCGCCCGAGGCCTCGATGAGCTTCAGCACTAAACGCGCCGTGGTGGACTTGCCGCAGCCCGACTCGCCAACGAGGCCGAGCGTCTCGCCCGGGAAGAAGGCGAAGGTCACGTCTTCGACCGCCTGCACCGCAGCAACTTCCTTCTGGAAGACGACTCCTCGCTTGATGGGAAACCTCTTGGTCAAGTTCTCGACCGAGAGAAGAGGGTCACCTCGCGCTTTGGAGGATCTGACGAAATCCTCTGGAGGAGTATCGACCTGGCTCACGACGCCGACTTCATTCTGCGCGACTCGCGGTCCGACCAGATCTTCTGCTTGTCCTCGGTGCTCAGGTGGCATGCCTCCGGGTGGCCGCCACCACGATCTTCGAGCGGAGGTCGCTCTTTGTCGCACGGCTCGAACTGATGCGGGCAGCGCGGGTGGAAGGGACATCCTGAGGGGACATTGATCAGCGACGGGGGGGCGCCTTCGATGGGAACCAGACGTTCGCCGCGCGAATCGATGTTGGGGATCGACTCTAGCAGGCCCCAGCTATACGGATGCAGCGGACGGTCGAATATCTGTTCGCGGCTGGCGAGCTCCATCGCCCGGCCCGCGTACATCACCATGACGGTTTTAGCGACGTCCGCAATCACGCCGAGGTCATGGGTGATCAAGATAACGCCGATGTTGAACTCATCTTTGATGCGGTCGATGAGATCGAGAATCTGAGCCTGCACCGTGACGTCGAGAGCGGTCGTCGGCTCGTCGGCGATCAGCAAACCGGGGTTGTGCGCCAGAGCCATCGCGATCATGGCCCGCTGACGCATTCCTCCCGAGTACTGGTGGGGATAATCCCGGAAGCGATCTTTCGGCTTGGGAATGCCCACCGCGGTGAGAAGGTCGACCGTGCGCTCTTGGGCCTCGCGCTTGGGCACGTCGTCGTGGCACAGGATGGCTTCGACGATCTGATCACCAACGCGATAGAACGGGTGCAGGCACGCGAACGGGTCTTGAAAGATCATCGAGAGATCCTTGCCTCTTATGGGGCGGAGCTCCTCGCTGCTTAGTTTTAAGAGGTCCCGGCCCTGAAAGAGGATCTCACCGGAGATCTGAGCGGACTCCCGGTTGACCAGGCCCAAGGCGGTCAGGCAGGTCACGCTCTTTCCCGAGCCGGATTCGCCCACGATCCCAAAGGTTTCCCCGCGGTGGACCGTGAAGGACAGACCGTCGACGGCCTTGACGACGCCGTCGGGCGTGGGGAAATGAACCTGCAGGTCTTTTACCTCGAGAAGGACCTCGGCCGCCATCGTCGTCAAAGACTAATCCAAAAAGCCCGGAGCCCGCCACCGCTTAGGAGTAAGTGACGCGCGGGTCGAGGACCGCATACAGGATGTCGACCAGGAGGTTCGAGAAGATGATGAAGAACGAGGCGATAACGGTGGTGCCCAGAATGACGGGCAGGTTCTGTGCAGCGATCGCAGTGACGGTGTACGAGCCGATGCCCGGGATGTTGAAGATGCTTTCGGTGATGATGGCGCCGCCGAGCAACAGACCCAGGTCGAGCCCATACATGGTGACCACCGGGGTCAGCGCACTTCGCAGCTTGTGACGAATGACCGACCTTTCACGGAGCCCCTTTGCCCGAGCCGTACGGATGTAATCCTCGCCCGCGACCTCGAGCATGTTGCCTCTGACCATGCGGGAGTAAATGGCCGCGTAGGTGACGGCCAGAACCAGCCACGGGAGCCACATGATGCTCAGCCACTTCAGGGGGTTCGAGAACAAGCTGGTGTAGTCGCCGGTGTTGTAGATCCCTAGCTGGGAATCGAAGAAGAACACGGCCATGAGACCGAGCCAGAAGATGGGAAGCGATACGCCGAACAGAGCCGCGATCATCGTCGACCTGTCGAGGAGCGTCCGGCGTCTCAAAGCCGATATCACCCCCAGGCTGCAGCCCATCAACAGCCACAGGATCGAGGCCCCGAAAGCCAGCGACAGAGTCGGTGGAAACCTCCTCAAGACCGCCTGGGTAACCGGCTCCTGCGTTTGATACGAATAACCGAGGTCTCCCTGAATGGCGTTGCCGATGTAAGTGGCGAACTGAATGGGAACGGGCCGATCCAAACCCAACCGGTCGATGATGGCCTCGATGGTGGCGGGCGTCGGCTGCTTTCCGGCGATCCTGACCGCGACCGGTGGGTACTTCTGATTCTCGCCGGTGGCGCCGGCGCTGCCGGGCAGAACGAAGAAGATGACGAACACGAGAGCGACCACCAGCACGAGCATCACGAACGACCACAAGATCCGCCGGATCACGTATTGCCCCATGCCCGCTCCTCCTGCTCTCGTCAGAGCTAACTCGTGCGGCGAATCCTACCCGCCCTAGCGCTCAACCGTATTGCCAAGCAAGTGCCCGGGAGCCGTCAGGCCCCCGGGCATCGCTCACTACGTCTTGCTTACTGCTGGACTCCGATATTGGGCCAGTCGATGGCGCTGTAATAGCTGTTCCAGAAACCATTTACCAGATTGGTGCTCCCCAGGTCGCGGTCGAGGTACCAGCGAATAGGAACCCACGCAGCCGCCTCGGTGCTCAGCTTGTTGGCCTCCTCCCACGGCGCTACGGCTTCCTCGATCGGCAGGCTCTCTGCCTCCTCGATGGCCGCGTTGACCTCGGGGTCGTCGAGCTCGGAGTAGTTGCTGTTGCCCTGCGGAAGGATGTTCGGTCCGTAGAGCAGCGGCTTCAGGAACGTCACCGGGCTCGGGAAATCCTCGCACCAGGCTGCGAATCCGAAAGCCGTGTTGGTGCGCGGAACCCCGTAGAACTGGGTGTAGTAGTCGGGATAGTTGAGCTCCTTGATCTTCAGGTTGTCGAAGCCGATGGCCTCGAGGTCCGCTCGCAGCGACTCGAGCTGCTTGGGACCGGCGCCGGTTGCATCGCCGACGAGCAGGAGCGGTTTGTCCCATCCGCCCTCGGCCGCGGTGCCCTTGAGCGTCTCCTTGGCCTTCTCCGGGTCGCCGGCGTTGTCGTCGGTGGGGAAGGGGTTGTAGTCGGCGGCCGGCAGGTGACCGTCCATGCCCGGAGGCAGGATGCTCGATGCGACGTCGCCGGTGAACGAGCCACCGAGG
>JACDBF010000448.1 GCA_013695055.1 Actinomycetota bacterium | reverse complement strand
CCGATCACCTCCAACGAGGTCTACATCCCTCCACCCAATCTCCAGACCGAAGCGGAGATCTTGGCGTCCGAGCCGGTCGCCAAGCTGGTAAGCAAGGATCTCGGTGTACAGCAGCCGGCCTCATCTCTTTTGGGTGGCGTCGCCGTCGAGGCCGTCAAAGAAACCGAAGTGCTGGTCGTGAATTACTCGTCCGCGGATCCTAAGTTCGCGCGCGACGCGGCCGAATCTTTCGCCGCGTCCTACGTCGACTATCGGCGAAACGTCGTCCTGGAAGAGCTGGTCTCCGCCCGGGAGGCTCTGAAGAAGCGCGTGACGGCCGCCGAACGCGAGCTCACGGAGATAAGTCAGGAAATCCAGACAGCCCAAGCCGCCGGCGATCTTTCGCTCGTGCAGACTCTCGACATCGAACGAAGTGGTCTCATCTCTCGCCTGGGGAGCCTTGCGGAGCGTCTCGACAATGTGCAGCCGGATCAGGCCGTGAGCCTGGGCGGGGGAGAAGTGATCGAGTCTGCGTTGTTGCCTTCGGCGCCGTCGTCCCCGAATCACACTCGAAACGCCCTCGTCGGTCTGTTGTTCGGCATCCTCTTCGGGATCGGCGCCGCCTTCCTGCGGGATCGACTCGACGACCGCCTTAGGGGCCGGGGTGACATCGAGCGCGCGCTCGAGGCTCCGGTGCTCGCCACGGTGGCGAAGTTCCGCAGCCCCAAGGACACGTTCGAGCTGCCGGTGCGGACTCATCCGCGAGGAGCGGCCAGCGAGGCGTACCGAACCTTGCGCACCAACCTCCAGTTCATCGCGGTGCAGCAGAACATGCGATCGTTCGTCGTCACGAGTCCGGCGCCCGGAGAGGGTAAGACGGTCACTTGTGCCAACCTGGCCGTCGCCCTGGCCCAGGCTGGGAGTCGCGTCATTTGCGTCTCGGCCGACCTGAGACGCCCCACTCTCGAGCGTTACTTCTCGCTGGGACCAAGCTCAGATGGCTTGTCGACTTGGCTCGCGGGCAGGGAAGGGGAGGACGAGCTGCTGGCGCTCGTGCGGAACCCGGGTATCCCCTACCTCCGCGTCTTGACCAGTGGGCAGGTTCCTCCCAATCCGCCCGAGTTGCTGGCTTCGCCGCGCCTGATGACTCTGGTGCGCACGCTCGAGGCGAATGCGGACATCGTCTTGTTCGATTCGGCCCCCAGCCTGTCGCTGGCAGACACGATCGTTCTCGCGTCGCGCGTCGTCGGGACCCTGTTGGTGATCGACTCCGACTCGTCGCGTCGCTCGGCGACCATTCATGCGCGGCAAGAGCTCGAACGAGTGGGGGCGCGCATCATCGGATCGGTCCTCAATTCGTTCGACTCGTCCAATGCTTCCTACTACTACCCCGCCTACTACGCGGCTTACGAGTCCCAACCCCTCCCTGAGCCGAACGGGCAGATGACCGCATCCAGCGCTCAGGAAGAGAAGCGTTCGCGGTTCGGCCTCCGTAGCTAATCGTGACCGAGGAACGTCGCTCCCTCTGGTCCAGCGAAGAGGAGATGGATGCCTCCGATCCGATAGAGAAGGGCGCGCCCACCTCCCAACCGGCCGACCTGCTCTGGACGGATGAGGAGCAGAGTGGCCTCGCTCCCCCCAGTCCGACCCCCGACGTCCCGGGCGGAACCATCTGGGAGCCTGAGGACCGGGTGGCTGTTCTCAAGCCGCGGGAAGCGCGTCCCGGAACGCCGGAGTCGCCCGCGGAGCGCAGTCCGCAAGCCCGCCGGACCCAACGCCCCGGCCCCAGGCACGGCGCGAAGCCTACGAAGAGGATGCGGATGCGTTACTTGGTTGCGGCGATACTCGTGGCGCTCGCCCTTGTCGCCGACGGAGCTTACGTCGTCTTCACGGTCGAGTCGTCGCTGACCGGCACCGAGGACTCACTCCGGTCCGGCAGTAAGGCGCTGCAAAATGCCCACTTCAAGGTCGCGGGCAACCACTTCTCGACGGCGCTCGATTCATCTCGTTCGGCGGTGCATGCCTCGGTACATCCGGCTTTCCTGCTGGGCACGCTGGTCCCCCCGATTAGCGCCGACGTGCGCGCAACGCGCGCGCTGTCACGGGCCTCGGAGCTGGCCTCGGAGGCGGGGCTCGAGATCGTCGATGCCGCCACCGCGATGCAAGCCACGGACGAGGGGCTCGGCGCGTCGCTCTATCGTGATGGGAGATTGCAATTCGAGACGATCGCAGAAGGCGCTCCATTCGTGTCGGAGGCTGCAGAGCTGCTGGATGAGACGGACAAGATCCTCGCCGGATCGCCCGTACCCGACCTAACGGTCATCAGTGATGCTCTGGAGGAGGCGCGAGCGAGAGCGAGCGACGCCTCCGAGTCGGCGCGGCGAGGGAGTGTCCTCCTGGACGCGCTGCCGGGTCTCCTGGGCGGAGAAGGCAAACGGCGCTACTTCCTTTCCTTTCAAGCCCCGGGCGAAGCGCGCGGCGGGGGTGGCTTGACGGGCTTGTATGGAGTCCTGGAGTCAGACGACGGGCGCGTACGACTCACGCACATCGGTCCCATCGGTGAGCTCACGGCCGAGCGCCTCGATCCGGTGAGCGCGCCCGCTTGGTACGAGCATGCATATGGCCCCTTCAAGTCGCTGGTTCAGTGGCAGCAGGCAAACTTCACTCCTCAGTTCCCGGTCGCGGCCGAGGTGTTCTTGCGGATGTACGAACAAGCCGCGGGCGAGCGTCTCGATGGTGTGGTCGCGATGGACCCGATCGCGCTGGGGCAGCTCACGCGCGCAACCGGCCCGCTAAGGGCCCCCGGGTTCGATGCGACCATCACGTCCGACAACGCCGCCCAGGTCCTGCTGAACGATGTGTACGTCCACTTCGACAGCGACGAGGTCGCCCAGGACAACTATCTGGCGGCTCTTACACGCAAGCTCTGGCGCCGTCTGTCCAGCGGGGACGTCGACGTCCCCGAGCTCGCCGCGGGATTCGCCGAAGCGGTGCGCGGCGGCCACTTCAAGATGTATTCGCGCTACGGTGGCGAGCAGAGCGCGCTTGCGGAGCTCGAAGCCGCCGGAGACTTCAGCGCGTATGGTTCCAACATCCAGCTCGTGTTCCACAACAACGCCGCGGGTAACAAGGTCGACTACTTGCTCGAGCGAAGTATCGAGACAAGTGTGGAGCTAGATCCAAACGGGGACGCTACCGTCTCCACCACCCTCGCTCTTGACAACACCGCTCCGGCGGCCCCGGCTTCTTACTTGCTCGGCCCGGGCATCCGGGGGGATGCGGCCGGCCTGAACCGCATGTACCTGAATTTCCTGATGCCTCGAACGGCCGAATCGGTGAGCTTCGGGGTCGATGGCGAGACCGTTCGTCCCTTCGAGCATCGGGAGACTGGTTATCCGGTGGTGTGGTCGCTCGTCGCGATCCCCTCCGGGGAGTCGGCAGAGGTGACAGTGGTCTATCGCGTGCCCGACGCCGCCGAGATCACGTCTCATGGGGGCCGCTTCGACATGGCCTTTGTTCCACAGGCGGTGGCGAGACCCGATCGCTTGTCGCTCACCGTGATGGCTCCGCCCGGCTATGAGGCGCTGACCCAGTCGTCTGAGGCGGAGGCGAGAGGGCGCTCCGTGAGATGGGACGGGGATCTTGACGAGACGCTCGAGATCGACGTGAGTCTGACTCCAGATCAATAGCGCGATGCCATGTCGGCCAGGACCGTGAGGGCTCCCGTCACATCGCGCAGCTTCATCTGTTCCCGCAAGCACCGGAGGTCGTTGCCGTAGCTCTCGGCGTCGAAGTCGATCTTGCCGGCCATGAAGATGTCCTCGTGGCCGCTGGGGAGCAGCTCCTCTCCTTGGGGCGCAAGACTCTCGGAAAGTCGTTCACCGGGGCGAAGCCCGGTCGTGTCCACCCTTACGTCTCGTCCGGGGGAGAGTCCTGAGAGACGGATGAGGTTCTCCGCCAGATCCATGATTCTTACCGGGTCCCCCATGTTCAAGAAGAACACCTGGCCGCCTTCGCCCATGTGACCGGCTTGTAGCACGAGTTGTGCCGCCTCGGATATCAGCATGAAGTAGCGGGTCGCTTCCGGATCGGTCACCGTCAGTGGCTTCCCCGTCAAGAGCTGACGCCGGAACAGGGGCACGACGCTCCCATCGCTGCCGAGCACATTGCCGAAACGCACGGCTACGAAGGTCGTCGAGCCTCCGTTGAGGGCGAGGAGAAGGCTCTCCGCCACCCTCTTGGTGCGACCCATAGTCCCCACGGGCGTTACGGCCTTGTCGGTCGAGATGAACACGAACCTGGAGGCGCCGCAAGCTTGCGCGGCCAACGCTAGGTTCTCTGTTCCGAACACGTTGTTCTCGATCGCCGCAAGTGGTTGCGCTTCCATCAGGGGCACATGCTTGTAGGCCGCTGCATGGTAAATGACATCGGGTCGGTGGGCATCGAAGAGCTCTCCGACCTGCCGCCGGTCGAGGATGTCGCCGATCACGGGGACGACGTTGAGATCCGGATAGCGCTGCTCGAGCTCAACCTGATTGAGGTAGAGGGTGCTTTCGGAGCGGTCGAGCATCACGAGGCGACCCGGCTCGAAGGGGGCGAGCTGCCGGCACAACTCCGATCCGATGGATCCTCCTGCGCCTGTGACGAGGATGCTCTTGCCCGTCAGATCCGCGCGCAACCGTTCGAGATCGACGGTCACCGGTTCGCGCTCGAGAAGGTCCTCGGGGGTAACCTTCTCCAGCTCACCGATGCGCGCCTTGCCATCGATCAGCTCGCGCATCGAGGGAACGGTGCGCACCGACAGTCCGCTGTGAGATGCCACCTGCGCGATCAATCGCTTCTCCTCGAGCGTAGCCGAGGGGATTGCCATCAGCACCTCTTCCGCGTTCACCGACCGGGCAACTTGGGGAATCTGCTCGACGGTCCCCAGGACCCGCACCCCGTGGATGCGGAGTCGGCTTCTCCTTTGGTCGTCGTCGATGAGTCCTACGATCTCGTAGTCGTGGATCAAGCTCTGTTGGATTCCTCTGATCAGCCTTTCGCCCGCGTCGCCGGCCCCCACGATCAAGGCCCGGCGAGATACTCCCGTCCGATACCGGTTGCTCGATTCTCGAAACGCTCGGATCGAGAGCCGGGTGCCGGCGACGAATGCGATGCACAGCAGCCAGTCGATAACGAAGATCGAGCGGGGGAAGCCGTATCCCGAGAAGGCAAGCACGGCGGCCACGAAAACCACTTCGCTCAAGGTGGTCGCTCTAAGGATCGCCAAGATGTCGCGCATGCTGACATAGCGCCAGAGGCCCTCGTAGAGCTTGAAATACCAGTAGAACGCCATGCGGATGGCGAGCAGGAGCACCAGAGCTTCGCCGGCCCGTCGCCACTCGGTTGCGGGGACGTCGAAGTCGAAGCGGATCAAAAAGGCGAGCGCGAGGCTCGCCGCTATGAGGACTGCATGGGCGAGGACGATCAGCGGGCGTCTGTGTCGCAGGATCGCTTCGCTCGGAGGGCGCCGGCTCATGAGGCTCAAGGGGCCCCCTTCTGGGTCGGAAGGAGGGGTGGCTCCGTTGCCCGTCTGTCCACGACCGGGCCCGCGAGCCCGCTCAACTCCGTCCCGTGGTTCCGTCACATCCGCCGCCGGCTGCATCCTCTCTACTTCGTCCTCACTCGTGGCGCCGGCGTCCCCCCGCCGGGCCGATCCGGCCGTTGAGGCTACTGGAATTCTGTGGGAGGCGAAAGCCCCTTTGGGGCCGTTTCGAGGGGGCGGATTGGGATTCAAAAGGCACCAGCCGGGGTCAATTGCGGGACCGCCCGAGGATCGACAGGAGGCTACGGATCAGGATGCGGAGGTCGCCCGGGAGGGAGCGGTGATCGATGTATTCGAGGTCCATCATAAGCTTATCGGGAAGAACCACCTGCACATAAGTGCTCTCGGGATCCTCGCTGTCCCCGAGGAGCGCCTCCTCGTGCCGGTACTTGACGATGGCGGGACTGCAGAGCCCCGGGCGAACGGTCAGGACCCGGCGCTGCTCGGGCGAGTAACCCATGACGTAACGCGGGTCTTCCGGGCGGGGGCCCACCAGGCTCATATCTCCCCGCATCACGTTGATGAGCTGAGGCGTTTCGTCGAGCTTCAGGTTGCGCAGTATCCGGCCGAAGCGTGTTATCCGCGGATCGCCGCGGCGCGTGATTCCCGGCCCGCTCGCGGCGGCTTCGGCCGTCATCGTCCGGAGCTTGTAGAGGATGAAGTCCTCACCATTCTTGCCCACCCGAACGGCGCGGTGCAGCACGGGCCCGGGTGAATCGAGCTTGATCGCAAGGGCGACCACCGCCCACAGAGGAGTGAGAAAAAGGGCCCCGATCATCGACAGGATGACATCGACGGCGCGCTTGGCTCTCACCGGCGGTGATGCTCGACGATGTCCGAAACGGCCTCGATCACATCGTCGACGTCTTGGTTGCCCAGGCCCGGGTGAAGCGGTAACGACACGAGTCGCCGGTACTCGTTGTAGGCCACCGGGAAGTCCTCAGGCGAGAACCCGTACTTGTCTCGATAGTAGGGATGAAGGTGCACCGGGATGAAGTGGACGCTCGAGCCGATGTTCCTCGCCCTGAGCTCGTCTATGAATCTGTCGCGATCGATGGCAAGCTGTTCGAGGTTCAGGCGCAGCGCATACAGATGCCACGCGTGCTGGATCCCGGGACTGCGAGCCGGGAGCTGCACCTCCTCCAGGCTCGAGAAAGCCTCGTCGTAGCGGTGAGCCACCTCGGCTCGCCGTGCATGCATGGCCGGCAGTCTTCTCAGCTGGGCAAGTCCGAGCGCCCCTTGTATGTCGCTCATGTTGTACTTGAAGCCGGGCCGCACGACCTCGTAGAACCACGATCCGTGGGACTCGTAACGTTTCCACGCGTCGCGACTCATTCCGTGCAAGCTCCACAAGCGTGCTTCCTCGATGAGCTCTTGATCGCCGGTGAGCATCCCCCCTTCGGCAGTCGTCAGGTTCTTGGTCGCGTAGAAGGAGAAGCACACCGCTCGCCGCACATCCCCGGAGACATCACCGATCGGCCGGTCGCCGAATCGGGCGGGGAGGGCGTGGGCCGCATCCTCTATGACGATCAGGCCGTGGGAGATGGCTAGCTCGATGAGGCGATCCATGTCACATGGATGCCCCCCGTAGTGCACCGGCAGCAAGGCGCGCGGCCGCTCGCTGCCGTTGAGTGCCCTCTCGACGGCCTCAGGGTCGATGTTGAGGGTGGTGGCGTCGACGTCTACGAGAACGGGCTTCGCGCCGACCTGCTCTATGACGTGGACGCCCGAGCAGAATGTCAGCGCAGACGTCAGAACCTCGTCGTTCTGCCCGATGCCGAACGCGGTAAGCGCGACGTGCATCGCCGCGGTCCCCGAGCTCAGCGCCAACGCTGCGGGTGCCCGGACGTAGGCGCGGAGCTCTTCCTCGAAGGCCGCCACCTTGGGGCCGGTTGTGATCCAGTTTGACCTCAGGGTGTCGAGCACCTCATCGATCTCGTCTTCGCCGATCGCGGGAGGTGAAAACGGAAGGAAAGCGTCACGCATGCTTCGGCGCTCGACTTCGTTTGGCAAAATGCCTTCGCCATCTCCAAAGCCCTGCCGCAAAGCCGAGGCCGTACGAGAAATGCAGTATCGAGAATGTCAACGGCATGAGCGGGAGGAGGGATGGTTCGCGACGGACCGTATACAAGCTGACGGCAATGTTTGCAGCACCGTAAGGCAGAGCAATGACAAGGGCCAACTCTTTCCGGCCACTCATGAGGCCTAGAGGAATGGTGACCAACAACGCCATAACGAAGAAGAATGGAACAAGGTGACGGAGTGATGCCACGCCCTCACGCTTCTGAATGACCCGGACTTTGAAGAGACCATATTCAAAGTATTGTCTCCATAGCGTTGAGAGGCTCGGCCGAACGTGGTAGGTCGTCTGTATCGATGGGTCCAGCCAGATGCGTCCTCCACCTTGAGTCAACCTAAAATTGAATTCGTCGTCCTGGTTGCGAATCATCTCCTCATCGAACAGCCCGAATCTCTGGAAGATCTCCCGCCTATAAGCTCCTAGATAGACGGTATCCACCCATCCACCCTTGTGTGAGTAATGAAACTTGGCCGGTCCCACGCCAAAGGGAGAGCTGGTTGCTAGAGCGATCACCCTTCCGATGTAGCGATCTCCGTAGGCTTTCTGGATTCCACCGACATTATCCGCGTCCGTTGTGTCCAGCAGCTCGATGCAGCTTCGGATGTGATCGGGTTGTATTTCGCAGTGACCGTCAACCCGAACGATGATGTCGCCACCGGCCTCTCCAATACCGATGTTCAAGGCTTGCGGGACCGTTCCAGCAGCGTTGTCAAGCAATGTGACGCGAGCAACCGACGATCCTTCTTCCAGTTCCGCGATCAGGGAATTCACCAGATCCCTGGTTCCATCGTCAGATCGTCCATCAACCACCAGAACCTGGATGAGGTCTTCTGC
>JACDBF010000444.1 GCA_013695055.1 Actinomycetota bacterium | reverse complement strand
GTGCCCGAGATCCCCTATCAAGACGAGGTCGGCGCTTTTCTCGGGCCCGGAGGGCGGGCCTCCCCCGGAGCGACGGGGGAAGGTCTGAGTCACCTCGCGGTGCTGGACCTCGGCTCGTCTGGACGGGCGGCGGTCGCTGCGGACTGGCTCGAGGACGCTCGCACGCCGGCCCGGGCGTGGCTCGACGCCCCGGACGAAGTCCCCGGGGAGCTGTCGACGCCCGGAGGAAGCCGCGTGTGGGCAACCGCTTCGGCCGCGTGCGGCTTGCTTGCCCTGAAGAGGGATCCCGGCGCGCGCGCCATCGATCTGCTGCGCGGCGAGGCGGATCTCGAGGGCCGGTTCACGGGCGGCGCCTACCCGACGTTCGCCGCGGCCGGCGCGTACTGGCTCGCCGAGGGCCCCGAGACCGAGATGGCCGAGTGGGCCCTTCGCTGGGCGCGCACGAATGAAGAGGAGTGGTGGGGGCCGTGGGAGCTTGCAACCGCTCTCACCTTCTGGGCCGCGGCGGGCATTCCCCCCGACCACCCGTCGGTGGACTCCTTCGCCGACGAGCTGCGAGACGCGCCTCCGTCTGAGGGCTGGGTTGATGATCCGGGCCTTACCTTGCGAGCTGTAGAGCTTCTCGATCGCTTCGACTCACGCCCGTGAGGCCCGCCCGGGATTCCGCTAAGGACGCGAGGCAACGGGCTGTGGGCGGCGTCCGGGGGTGCGAAGGGGTGGATGCTCTCTGGCCCTCCTAGGCGGGTGGGAGAAAGCCGGGCCCGGCGGCGAACCGATCGATCTGTGGCGCACGATCGTGTCGCACGGTGTCGCCGGTTTGCCCCCGATGTGGATCGACGAGAAGCTCAAGACTCTGGATGTGACCTTGCTGGTGAGCGGAGGCCCGGCCCGAACCGTCCGGGTGGTGGATGAGGATTCGATCATCGAAGTCTGGGTTTGCGGGCGGGCGCCCGGGCGCGCGGCGCGGGCCGAGCTCACGCGGACGGTCGCCCACATCTTGCGACTCGATGAAGATCTCTCCGAGTTCTACGCGCTCGCCGGCCAGGATCCCGAGTTGGCCTGGGTCACCCGGGGAGCCGGGCGTCTGATTCGCAGCGCCACCGTCTTCGAAGAGGTCGTAAAGACGATCTGCACGACGAATTGCGCATGGTCGGCCACCGTGCGCATGGTGACTGCGCTCGTGGAGCACCTCGGCGCAGCCGCTCCCGAAGCGCGCCCCACCGGGGCGCGGGGGCGCGCCTTTCCCACTCCCCGGGCGATGGCGGAGGCTTCCGAGGACTTCTATCGAGAGGTCGTCCGCGCCGGTTACCGCGGGAGATATCTGCTGGACCTTGCCGTCGCAGAGACCGAGGGGCGGATCGACCTCGAGGAGCTGGGGACGGCCTCGCCGGCCGAGATCGACGACGACGAGATCGAGCAGCGCCTTCTCTTGCTTCCGGGAGTCGGGCCCTACTCGGCCGCCCACATCATGATGATGCTCGGTCGCTACTCACGGCTGATTCTCGACTCGTGGACGCGTCCCACCTACCTGCGAATCGCCGGCAAACGCACGGCCAAGGACACGACGATCGCCAGGCGCTTTCGCCGCTACGGGCCATATGCCGGTCTCGCATTCTGGCTCTACCTCACCAGGGACTGGGTGGAAGAAAGCGCCACCGGTCCGGCACGGCCAGGCCCCCCGCCGGTCGTTTAGCTCGCACCGGTAGCGGGCAACCTCTTAGAAACGGCGCTCATAATTGGGCGAAAGTCATCTAGCCAAGGAGGCGTCATGCCTGTTCGAAGCAGCCGGGAAGGCATCCTTTCCGACGAAAATGCCGCGAAGCGCGAGGAATTAAACGGTCTGTTGGTACGGGCCTACTGGATGGAGCTCGAAACCGTCATGAGCTATCTGTGCAACTCGATCAACCCCGACGGGATTCGGGCCCAGGAGATCATCGAGAGCCTCGAGAAGGACATTCAAGAAGAGCTCGGCCACGCGCAGCAATTCGGTCAACGGATCAAAGAGCTCTATGGCGTCGTTCCCGGCTCGATGGATTTCACGCCCGAGCAGAAGTTCCTGCAGCCCCCGACGCAGCAAACCAACATCGTCCACGTCATCGACGGCGTCATCGAAGCTGAGACGGGTGCGATCGAGCACTACAATCGCATTATCGAATTCTGCGACGGTCTCGACTGGGTGACCCAGGACATGGTGATCGGGATACTTCACGATGAAGAGGGCCACCGGCGTCTGTTCGAGGGATTCAGGAGAGAGCTCGAGGTCGACGGTCTCGCCTAATCACTAGCGCGTACAATTCCTGCCGGGTTTGCCGGCGCTAGGTCAGCCGTTGCAGAGCGTCGTCGGCTTTGAGCCGCTCTTCCATCTTTTCGCTGATGTGCTCGGCGAGCGTCGAATCAGATGAGATCAGGGATCGAAAGGATTCGCGAGGGATGATCATGAGCTCGCAGTCCTCGGACGCTTGTGCGCTCTTGGAATGCACCTCATCGCGCAGCAGGGAGAGCTCGCCGAAGAACTCACCAGGGCCCACGGTGGCGACGTCGGTTTCGTTTTCGCCGTTGTCGAAATAGATGCGCACTTTCCCGGAGAGGACGATGTAGAGAGCCTCGGCGCTGTCTCCCCGCTCGAAGACGATGCTTCCCGAGTTCCAATAGAGGTTTACCGAGGCACCCACGATTAGGAGCAGGTCGTGGTCGACTAGCGTGGAGAAGGCGGGAACCCTGCGCAGGGCCTTGATCAAGCTGTGGCCCACTCGCTGCTTTATCCTCATGTCAAGATTATCTCCCAACATTATCTATCGCTTTGCCAAGGAGCAGCCATGACCCTTTCGGGCTTCGCTTTGCGTCTCGCCCAGATCTCAGACATTCACTGCGGCGAGCTCACTTTCGATGCCGACCTCATGGAGTCGATCATCGAACGCGTTAACCGAATGAAGCTGGATGTCGTCATCATCGCCGGTGATCTCACGGCGAACGGCTACGAGTGGGAGTTCGAGGATGCTGCACGGTGGCTCGAACGCATCGAGCACCCGAAGGTCGTGATCCCCGGCAATCACGATTCTCGCAACGTCGGCTACGTGCATTTCGAGAGGCTCTTCGGGGGCCGATTTTCTCGCTTCCGAACGGAGTTCGACTCCTTGCGAGCCGAACGCCTCCAAGCTACGGGGGCTACGGTCGTGGCGGTCGATTCATCGTCGCCCGATCTGAACGAGGGACATTGCGGGCGCGAGCACTACGGCTGGATCCGGGACCAGTTTGACGAGCCCGACGACTTCAAGATACTGGCCATCCATCACCATCTCGTATCGATTCCCGGCACCGGCCGCGAGCGCAACATCATCACCGATGCAGGCGATGTGCTTGCCGAGCTCGCCAAGCTGGACGTCGATGTGGTGCTCAGCGGCCACAAGCACGTCCCCTTTTTCTGGGGGCTGAACGGTATGTTGATTTGCAACTCGGGCACAGCGTCTACCCGGCGCGTGCGTGGCCTCACGCCTCCGTCCTGGAACGAGATACAGGTCGATGCTTCGACGATCAAGGCATACCTTCATTACGAGGACGGCCGCCGTGAGATGTCCCTCATCTTCAGCCTCAAGACGCGGACGCTGACGCGCGATGATTTCTATCTGACGGAGGACTTCGTCGAATCCAATCGCATCTATGCGGCCTCGGCGGCCCCGTTGTCGTCGGGCCGGTAGAGGCATGAACAAGCGGTGGCCCGCCGGCATCGCTCTGGTCGCTGCCGCGTGGTACGGAAGCGACAGCTTGAGGCACCGGCGGGAAGAGGGGAGCGGCTACGAGCTCATGGGGAAGGTCGATGCTGGGGAGGAGTCTTTTCTCAACGCGACCGAGGCGCTGACCGGAGCTCCGATCTCCTACGGCAACGACGTGGAGCTTTTGATCAACGGCGACAATATATTCCCGGCATTCCTGGAGACGATCAAGGACGCCGAGCGAACTCTGAACATGCTCACCTACGTCTACTGGACCGGAGATATCGCCCACGACATCGCCGGCGCTGTGTGCGAGAAAGCGCGCGAAGGCGTGCGTTGTAACGTTCTGCTCGACGCCGTGGGTGCACTTCGAATGGACAGCGCCTTGATCTCCGATATGGAGGAGGCGGGGGTCGAGGTCCGTCGTTTTCGCCCCGCGAAGCCTTACGCGATACGCAGAATCGCTAATCGCACTCATCGCAAGATCGTCGTGGCGGACGGCCAGGTCGGACTGATAGGAGGAGTGGGAATCGCCGATGAATGGACGGGAAACGCTCACGATCCCGAGCACTGGCGAGACACGCACGTGCGCGTGCGGGGGCCGGTGGTCAGGGGCCTGCAGGGAGCGTTTGCGGAGAACTGGCTGGAGGCGACCGGACAGGTGCTCGCCGGCGAGGATTACCTCCCGCATCTGGAGCCCATCACGGATGGAGGGGCGATGCAGGTCATGCGCTCGAGCGCCGGCGTCGGCGATACCGACGCGGAAGCGCTTTTCTTTCTAGCCATCTCGTGCGCCAAGCGGAGCTTGGATCTAACCTCCGCCTACTTCGTCCCCCGGCCGGCATTCATTCAGGCTCTCGTCGAAGCCGCTCAGCGCGGAGTAGTAGTTCGGGTGCTCGTTCCGGGCCCGCACGTGGACAAGGAGATCGTGCGCATCGCCGGCCGCTCAACCTACGAACAGCTCATGCGCGGCGGCGTGCAGATCTTTGAATATCAACCCACCATGCTGCACGCGAAGTCTCTCGTCGTCG
>JACDBF010000424.1 GCA_013695055.1 Actinomycetota bacterium | reverse complement strand
TTGCCATGCCACAACCTGAGGCCAATAGCTCCTCTCTTGATTTCGACCCAAAGACATAGGTCTGCTCGGAGATCTCAAGTGTTTGGCGACCTCCGAGACGTCCTTGCCGCCGGCCAGAAGCCGGTCGGCCTCCCTTAGCTTGCGCACCACCTGGTCTGGTGCGTGCTTGCGTATCTTCACCGCGCTGATCCTCCTTCCGCCTTTTCCGAGGCGTCAAGACTCATTTGCGGTGGACCGATTTCAGGGGTTCAGGCCCTGGCGGGATCAGGACCAAGTCAACTTCTAACAATCTGAAGCCGCTTGTGCGGTGTCCCCCGAATCAAAAAGGGCCCGCCTTTGCGGCGGGCCCTTTTGTATCCGGCGATCCTTCGACGCGTTACCCGCCTACGGTGTGGGCAACTCGATCCCAGATCGTTTCGATGACCACTACATCTCCGGCGACATCTCCCGTTCTATTGCGGGCGTTATCGACGAGCAGCCGGCGTGAGTAGAGCTCGATCCGATCGAAATCGACCTTGTGAACAGCCCGGTAGCGCAGTTGAAAATCGGCGCTCGCAATTCCGACCTCGACGGCCGCGTGCCGTACACGCACCGGCCTCTGCGCCTCGACCGCTGACGTTAGCCCATCGAGTGCGGAGGTCATCTGCTTATCCAGCAACTCGGGTGTGTCGCCGACCTGGTAGGCCTCCCACGCCGCGAGCATGGAGTCGAGCGTGCCGGAGATAGCGTCCCAGTCTCGCGCGGGTGCGGCGTCGAAGATCTCGACCGCACCTTTCGACAGCGCCCTGAGCTCGGCGGGCAAGGGTCCGGGAAGTGCATCGATCGGCATGGCGAGGGCGACGGTCACCAGCTCAGCTTCAGCTTTGGCGAGGAACTCACCGTAGCCGGGGGCGAAGATCTTGTCTTCGGTGGTGCCGTCCATGAGGAGCTCTTCAACTCGAACTGCTCCCTCGACTGGGCCCCGGGGGCCGTCGACCGTCTGGTTGACTGCCTTGACGGTGACCTCCTCGAAGACAAATCCGGGAATGTTTTCGGGTCGGTAGACGTCGCCGACCTTGGGATCGGCGGGCATGATCATCCCGGGAGGCCCATCCTTGCCCGCCAGCCAGGTGCCTTCGTGGTTGGCGATGACGCCGTTTTCGTAGTTGGTGACTTTCTCGCCGAAGTACCAGACCGACCCATCGTCCGCCTGAGCGAAGTAGTCGACGGCCGTCTCGATGACGCGTCCGTCGAGATACGCGATGAACTGAGAAACGAGGGTCTCGACCCGCTGACCGTTCCACTTTATGGTCTTGGTTCTGGGCAGCAGCGTCACCTCGACTCGCAAAGGGTCTCCTCCGTCTTCGCCAAGTTGAATCACCTGCTCGAGCTCGCTGATGGGAAACAGCGGGTTGGTGATGGACGTGGGATCAGAGAACTTGGGCGTAGCGAGGTCGATCCGCCGCTCGGCGCGAGCAGCGCCGGGTGCAGCCGAATTGTTCGACGCGGCGAGGCCTATGCCCATCTGAGCGAGGCCCCCGGCCACCATGGTGAGCGCGAGACCGGCTGCGATCGCCATGCCCGGCCGACGACGCGTCGTGCCCGAAGGGCCGTCACGGTGCTTGGTCTTTCGCCTTAGATTCATCTCTATGCCTCCATTTGGGTTGCCCGCTGCGTGGCCGGCTCAAGACCGTCGGCGTGGGCTATGGCTGATTGACTTCGGCGTTCCTTGGTGAGGTGGTTACTCGCCGGCAGCGCCTTCGTCTGCATCTTTGGGACCGTCGTCGTCGGCCTCACTACCCACCACGACAAAGTTAGAGTCGATCTGTACCTCGACTTGGCTGCCGTCGTTCAGACGGACCTCAACCTCGTAGGCTGTTCCACCCTCGCCCGTCTCGGTTTCGGTCACAGTTCCTTCGCCGACATGCTCGAGAGCGGCTGCCGTCGCCTGCTCGTACTCGCTGCCTCGAAGAGGCGTTTCGTCGCCGCCAGAAGCGACTGCGGCCCCCGCGCCAATCCCAACTGCGGCAACCGCCCCAACAGCCCCCACCATCAGCTTCATCCTTTTCTGCATCGCTTCCTCCTCTGGTGGACTGTTGCCAGACCTCCACTCTGCGAGGGCCTCGGATGACCCTCGGCTTCATGCACGATGCACCATCGATGCTGAGGATCCGCTGAACAACCCAGAAGAAGAGGTCACCCACTCATGGGCGCGCACCGAGATGCGTAGGGTTCTTCGAGCTGAATAGCTCGAGAATCAACCAGCTAAATTTGAGGGGTCCTCGCAGCCAAAGCCGTACACGTACACGCCGGGCAATCTTTGCCCCCTCCCGTTTCTCGAGAAATACGACGGAGATCTCGGAATGGTCCTCAGCAAGGCGCTCGACCCGCCACAGCGGGCGAAGCGGGCCTCACCGAAGAGAAGGGCGCCGTGGAGGTCGGTGAACTGGACAAGCCGCTCATCTCCTTGATCCGTCCTCTGGTTGGTCGGCGATCCCTTTGGGGCTCCCCCTAGGGGTGTCCCCGGGCGCGGGTGGCACCATCCACACGCCTGCCGTGTCTGCCCCCCTTTTCTCATCCCCTCCGAAGGAGCAATATGGGATGCATGGCTCCCGATCGGATCGACGTCTTCATCGCCGACGACAACCTGCTCGTGCGTGAGGGAGTACGCGCTCTGGTCGAGATGCACGATGACCTGGCGATCGCCGGCGTTGCCGGTGATTACGACGGGCTCGTCGCCGGAGCCGAGGAGGTCTCCCCCCAGGTTCTTGTAACGGACATCAGGATGCCGCCGGATTTCGAAACCGAGGGAATCGACGCCGCGCGGGAGGTGCGCAAGCGCCACCCTGCTATAGGGGTCGTCATCTTGTCCCAGTACGACGATCCCGATTACGCGGTGTCGTTGCTGAGCGACGGTGCAGCGGGCTATGCCTATCTCCTGAAGGACCGGGTGGCGGAGGGCGCCCAGCTCGCTAAGGCCATCCGGGCCGTGGCAACGGGTGGGTCGATGCTGGATCCACTGATAGTGGACGCTCTCGTGACACCTTTCACGGACACAATCGCTCTGACTCCGGCAGACGAAAGTCTCCTTCGAATGATCGCAGAGGGACGCCACGTCAAGGCGATCGCGGCCACCCTGCGCACAACCCCTGAAGCGATCGCCGACGCTATGGAAAAGCTCTTCCT
>JACDBF010000085.1 GCA_013695055.1 Actinomycetota bacterium | reverse complement strand
GCATGTACGAGGACGGCACGCCGGGCGAGATCTTCCTGCGCATGGCGAAGGAGGGCTCGACGATCAGCGGCCTGATGGACAGCTTCGCCACCGCCATCAGCCTGGCGCTCCAGTACGGCGTCCCGCTGAAGGACCTGGTGAACAAGTTCAGCCATCTGCGCTTCGAGCCGGCGGGATTCACCGGGAACCGGGATATTCCGATGGCAAAGTCGCTGGTCGACTACATCTTCCGGTACATGGCCAGCAAGTTCATGTCACAGGCCGATAAGGATGCGGCCGGTGTTGTCAACCGACAGCTCACTTTGTCGGAGGTGACGCAGGTGAGTGGGGAAGCCACCTCCGCCCCGGCGGAGGCCGCTGACGCGTCCACCGGCGGGCCTACGGCGGCTCAACCACTGACGGAGGCAACTCCCACACGGTCCGTTGAAGGGGGTACCACCGGCGAGGCTCTTGGTCAGGCTGGGGCATCAACCTTGGGGGTTGGTTCCGAGGAGGCAGACCAGTCAGCGGCACAGAGTGAGTCGGGTGAGGTTGTCGCTGGTAAGGGCGAGGTGGTCTCGAATGGGCTGTTGGATGGGCTGAAGATCGTGGCGCAGAACAGCGTGGAGAAGGATCGGGCGGAGCGGCTGGCGGTTGGTCAGGCGCCGGTGGTGTTCGACACTGCCGATTCGCCGGCCTGCACGGACTGCGGCTCGATCATGGTCCGCAACGGCTCCTGCTACAAGTGCATCAACTGCGGGGCCACGTCAGGGTGTAGTTGACCTTGAGCAGGCGGATTATCAATGAGTCTCTGAAAATCTCTACAGCAGGATGGGCCGGCCCAAAACGGGCCGGCCCATTCAAATTTTGACCCGTCAAGCGCAGCCGATTACTATTCTCGAACACGAGTGTTCTAAAAGTGCGCATGCCTGTTCGAGAGTACACCGTCGTAGATGCCGCGACCAAATTGGGCGTCAATCAGATGACGGTCCGCCGTTGGGCTAAGTCGGGGAAGATCAAGGCGCGGCGCCTGGGTAAGCGATGGATGCTCGACGCCCGCGCTGTGGATGCGGCGGCAGGTCCGCCGGCGGCTGTAAAGCGGTCGCTTGAAATACAGAAGTCTGTAGCCCATGTCCTAGCGAGGCGGCGCCTACGTGATTGGCTTCCGGATGCATTGGGGTACGAGGATGTTTCCAATGACCGTTCGTCGCTTATCCGAGTTGCCGAGCGCCGCTGGCAGGACGGTGACCTAGAGGGGCGCCAGCTTGAACACATCCCAATACCCAAAGACCGCGTGAGTTTCCGACCGGGCGCGCTACTCCGGCTTGAAAACGAGGTCCTTCTCGATGCCGTGGTATTGAGCATGGCCGCTCAAATTGAGGCTGCGCTCGGCCCTGAGGTCTATTCATATCGCGTCGCGATGAGCTCTAGCAAGAATTTGCTTGTGGATCAATCCAAAGCTTGGGGAAGGTTTCAAGAGGTCCAGCGAGATGCCCCAGCGGATGGCTGGACTCATGTCCTGGTCACGGACGTCGCGGGATTCTATGAGTACATCGACGCGGACGTCCTTCATGACACGCTGGGGGATCTTGGGGTCGATCCCGAGGACACCGGAGCGGTGAAGGGCCTCATGAAAGGTTGGCATAAGAAGAGCGGATTGCGCGGCCTCCCTCAGGGACCGGATGCATCCGCGGTGCTGTCCAACGCCTACATGGTGCCGGTCGACGAGGAGATGAACTCGCTCTGTCGGACGCACAGCTGGAAGTACGCGCGCTGGTCTGACGACATTCGCGTATTCACACATTCGGCTGACTCCGCCAGGACAGCCGCGTTCCGACTGTCATTTGGCCGTCAGGCGTCAAGGGCTCTACTTACAGGGCTCCAAGACGCGGATCGTTACTGCTGACGAGCTGGCCGAGGAGGCGACCGCCGCTGATCTTGGCATAGCCGCATACTTTTTCGCATTGGGTGCGATGAAAGAGGTTAAGGCCCTAATTGGTCCAATTTTCCGGCGCGCTACGCACGGCGGCAAGAGCCTCAAGCCCGCCGACCTAACTGAACTCCGGTTCTCCTTGTATCGGCTTGGGAAGATTGGGGATGACCGGGCTCTCAAGCTCCTGCTGAAGGAGTTGCCCTTCGTCGGATTCCTCGGGGATTTTGTGTACCTGTATCTGCGCGCTTTTGTTGGCCGTCCCGCGGTCGTCCAACGGGTCGTCGAGGTCTTGGACGGGCTCGAGCCCGAGCGAGACGCATACCTCGCCGGACTACTACTCCGGACGCTTGAGGAGGCTCCAAGTTTGCCAGTCAACGGTCTCGATGTGCTGCGGCGCAATGCGACCTCTCACCAACCATCGCCCGCGGTAAGGGCGGTTGCGACCACCGCACTGGGGCGCCATGGGCTTCCGTTTGATGAGACACAGATCAGAACATCTCTCTGGAGGGAAGCTGATCCTCGAATCATTCGGGCACAGCTCGCCGCCCTGGTGAGGCTTGCCCCGAGGCGATCGCGGGCGACCCTCGGCGACTACAAGCGTGCATTCCCTGCGTATACCGGAACTGTTGATCACCTTCTCAAGAAATAGCCACGGTCGGCGGGCAGCCTTGTTCTACTCTCCGGTCTGAGATGGCACGGCTGGTTCAGAAGCGCTCGCAGGGTCGCTGCCCACAAAGCTATCGCCTATGGCCGTCGCCCCAGCGGGCTGGCAGCGAAGAGCACGGTGGCTGATCGTCGCATCAGGCCGTCCGTTTGGCCAATTGCTGCCGAGTGGGCTCATCCTCGAAGTAGACGTAGCAGCCCCTCAGGCCGCGGGTGAGGAGGACGCGGTAGGTGCGTTTGACGAGGTCGGTGAAGCGGTCGCCGGAGCGTTTGACGATCGAGTCGTGGCTGGCGCCGGAGTCGCCGATCCAGGTCTGTGAGGCAGGATCCCAGCGCAGGTCGCGGCCGAAGATGACGCCGACGTAGTCGAACTCGAAGCCCTGGGCGGTGTAGACGCAGCCGACCTGGTTGATACCGTTCGGGTTGGAGGCCCAGAAGTTCGAGGGCGGGATGCCGGGGGCGAGGCGGCCGGCATCGGGCTTGGCGTTCCATGGCATCTGCCAGTCCCCGACCTTGACGTCGTTGACGAGGGTGCCATCGGGCTCGGGGTCGCTCCAGGGCCAACAGAAGCCGGCGGTCAGTCGGGCGCTTTGACCTTCATCGGCCTTCGATCGGGTCATGGCGTCGAGCTGCTCGACCGAGTCGACGATCTGGAAATCGAACGTCTCCTTGCCCGCCTCCCAGATCGGGGTGGCGGTCTCGTCCAGGCCGAGCGTGTGGTCGACCCAGTTCAGGAAGGCCTTCGAGCCGGCAAGCCGGAACTGCGTCTCAAGCTCGAAGACGCTGGCCTCGGCGCCGTTGCGCTCGGCGGCCTCGAGGATGAGCGCCGTGTCGCCGACCTCGTTCGGGCGCACTCCCTGGAGGTCATCGATGAAGAAGACTGATGTCTTCGCCGCACCGATCAGCTCGTCCACTTGCTTGAGATCGCTGCGCTTGGCCCTTGGCGTGAAGCGGCTGGCGGAGGTTTCGCGGAGCCGATGCGCCTCGTCGAGGATCAGGACGTCGACGTCGTTCGGCTGCATCCCGCCGAACTGGTTGAAGTATCGGAACTGCGAGTTGCCGGCGCGCCTGCCGACGACACGGCGGATGTTCTCGGTGAACGCCTTGCTGCCGGTCGCGTGTTGCGCGTTGTAGCCGAGCTTGGCCAGCTCGCCGACCAGATGAAGCGCGATGACGGACTTGCCGGTGCCCGGGCCGCCCTGGATGACGACGACCGACTTCTTCGCTTCGTGGTAGCCAGCTCGAGCCTCTGCCAGGACCGATTCGAACGCCACCCGCTGCTCGTCGAGCAGCACGAAGTCGCTCTGCGCGGCGATCATCGCGGCGGTGTGTTCGAGGAGCTTGCGCGAGGGCCTGTACTTGGACTCCAGCACGCGGCTCATGACCGGGATCCCGTCGCCGGCGCTGAGGTGCTGGTTCAGGAAGGCGGCCAGCTTGTCCGACTGGTCGCCGGTGAAGAGGGGATTGGCGCTGAGCGACTCCGTGTGGCGCTCGGACCATAGCTCGCCCGCCGGGTCGAACTGCATGTTGTGGAGGTAGCTGACCGCGGTCAGCCCAACCGCATCGGTGTCGTAGAAGACGGCGTGATTGTCGAGCAGCCACTGCTGGTAGCCGCCGACCTGGACCGAGGGGTGGAGCACCCGCCGGATCCGCTGGCCGACGAACGTCTCAACGCAGCCCTCGGCCGGTGATGGCGCGGTGGTGCCCCACTGCTTGAGCTCGACGACGACGGCATTCTCGGCGCTGGTGCTGGATCGGCCGGTGAGCATCGCGTCGAGCCGCTTGCTCGTGTTGCCGAGCTGGTACTCGAGAATGACGCCGTGGTCCTCGAGTTTTGCCTGATTGATGAGGAGCGCTAGCGCCTGGAGGCTGTTCTGCCAGCTCGCCACCTCGGACGGCCCGGGCTTGTGGCCGATCTGCGCCACGTACTCAGCCCGCAGCTTTTCCGCGATGCGATGCATCTGCGTATCGGCCCGAAACTGCTCGGGCGTCCCGGCGTAGAGCTTCATGCGCGATCGATCACTCTGGTGGGCCGATGGTCCATGGTCCATCGGCCGTGATCTCGAAGAGGAACGTTCCCTCGGCTAGAAGCACTTCGCCCGAAAAGTTGCCGATCTCATTGACGAGCAGGTCGGTCGACGGACCGTATGCCCAGATGGCGAAGTTGCCACTTCCGGAGTGGGTGAGCGTGGTGGATTTCAGGCCTGAAGGAGCCGGGTCGAGGACCGCAACGTCATCGCCAGATCCCGTAAGCACCTCCGACCCGTCCCACTCAAAAGCTTCCGTCACCGGCTTGATGGTGATCGTCCATGTACCGTCTGCTTCCACGTCGAACGCGTCGGTGTGCGAGCTCGCGGACTCGTCGAACAGGACCGTTCCTGTGTAGTTACCGATCGTGTTGACCAGCAGATCCGTCTGCTGCCCGGCGCCATCCACGGCCCAGACCGCGAAATTGGCGCCGCCGGAGTGGGATATCTCTGCGATGGCAGCTGCATCTTCGGGGATATCGTATCGCGGAACGGAATTACCGGTCCCCGTC
>JACDBF010000401.1 GCA_013695055.1 Actinomycetota bacterium | reverse complement strand
GAGCTCATCGAGCGCTGGCTCAGCCAGCGGCGGGGCTCGAGGGTGGCCGTCCGGGTGCCCCGCCGGGGAGAAAAGCGGGCCCTGCTCGAGACCGTCACCGACAATGCCAAGCAGTCCTTCAAGCGGCACCGCCTCAAGCGATCCAGCGACTTCGCGTCCCGCTCCCGTCAGCTCACCGAGCTGCAGGACGCGCTCGGCATGACCGAAGCTCCGCTCCGGATCGAGTGCTTTGACATCTCCAACACCGGCGCCACAGAGGCGGTCGGCTCCATGGTGGTGCTCGAGGATGGGCTCCCCAAGCGCTCGGACTACCGCCGCTTCGCCATCAAATGGACGACCGGGCCCGACGACTTCGGCATGATGGCCGAGGTCGTGCGCAGGCGTTTCTCTCGCGTGACCAAGGACTCGGCAGAAGTGGATGCGGCGCGGGCTCCCCGCCGCTTCGCTTACCCGCCAAACCTCATCGTCATCGACGGAGGCAAGGGCCAGCTCAACAGCGTCACGGAGGTGATGAAGGAGCTGGGCATCAACGACATCGCCGTCGTGTCCTTGGCCAAACGAATGGAAGAGGTCTTCGTGCCGGGGGAATCCGAGCCGATTCGCATTGCGCGCACTTCGGAAGCCCTCTATCTCCTCCAGAGCATCCGGGACGAGGCCCATAGATTCGCACTCACCTACCATCGCTTGCGCCGGGGAAAAGGCATGACGCGCTCTGCTCTCGACGGCGTGCCGGGCCTAGGTGAAGCTCGCAAGAAGAAACTGCTCAAACACTTTGGTTCGGTCAAACGCATCCGTGAAGCTTCGCTGGACGAGCTCCTCGCGGTTTCCGGATTGCCCCGCGCCGTCGCCGAAGGGGTGCACGAGTCACTGTCTATGCCGGGCGCCCGCGATAGGGACGTTCGTCCCGACAGGAGGGAAGCTTCTTGAATCTCAGGCAGAGAGCTCGCGATGTCGAAGTCGTCGTCATAAGCGGATTGTCGGGAGCGGGTCGTTCGGAGGCGGCCAAGGCGCTGGAGGATCTCGGATGGTTCGTTGTCGACAACCTGCCTCCGGCGCTCATCAAGACGATGCTGTCGCTTGCGCTCGCCCCCGGCAACGACATGAAGCGAATCGCCGTCGTGATAGATGCGCGCGGAGGGACCTTCTTCACAGAAGCCATGCAGCAGCTCGAAAAGCTGCGCCGCGATGTCTGTAACTACCGGTTGCTCTTCCTCGAGGCGTCAGACGACGCTCTGGTGCGAAGATTCGACGCCACTCGCCGGCGCCACCCGCTTGCGAGCGGCGACCGCGTGGTGGTGGGCATCAAGCGCGAGCGGGAGCTCATGCGTCCGTTTCGTGAGGGCGCCGACCTCATCCTCGACACCTCCGATCTGTCCGTCCGGGCTTTGCGCTCCCGCATTGGGGCGAGCTTCGAAGAGCCCGAGGCGGCCGAAGGGCTGAGAACGACGGTGATCTCCTTCGGGTACAAGTTCGGGCTGCCCCTCGACGCCGACATAGTGCTCGATGTCCGCTTCTTGCCAAACCCGCATTGGGTCCCGGGATTGAGGGAACAGACCGGTCTCGATCAGCCGGTTCGGGACTACGTCTGCGACCAACCGGCCACGGCGCAGTTCCTTGACCACATTCGCAGCCTCTTTGGCCTTCTTCTCGACGGCTATCAAAGCGAAGGGCGCGCCTATCTGACCGTGGCCATCGGCTGCACGGGCGGCCGCCACCGCTCGGTCGTTCTCGCCGACGTGATCGCGGGCTACATCGGCGAGCACGGCTTCGGCGTCAGAGTCGTCCATCGCGACGTCGAAAGGCCCCCGGTGGTCTCGTGAAGGTGACGGGCCTCGGCGGCGGCCATGGACTGGCCGCCACGCTGCGGGCAGCGCGGCTGTACGCGGACGATGTTTCCGCGGTGGTAACCGTGGCCGACGACGGCGGCTCCTCGGGCCGGCTCACGCGCGAGCTGCGCATCCCTCCTCCCGGAGACATCCGCAACTGTCTGGTCGCGCTTGCCGAAGACTCCAAGCTCGCGGACCTATATCAGCACCGTTTCTCGAGCGGGGCCCTGGCCGGGCACACCGTCGGGAATCTCCTAATCGCCGCTCTGGCCGAGATGACGGGTGATTTCGCAGCCGCGGTCGCCCAAGCCGGCGCGCTCCTCGGCTCCCGGGGGAGCGTCTATCCCGCCACCACCGAAGTGGTGGCTCTGAGGGCGCAAGTGGATGGGGGAGTGGTGCGCGGCCAGGTGGCGGTCGCCCAGACGAGTGCCGCGATTCAGGCCGTGTATCTCAAACCGCCACGGCCCGAAGCTCACGCCGGCGCGGTGGCGGCAATCTGCGAAGCCGACCAGGTGGTGCTCGGCCCCGGGAGCCTGTTCACAAGCCTGATCGCCACGGTGCTCGTGCCGGGGATCAGACAGGCGCTACAGAAGACCGACGCGCTGCGCGTGTTCGTGTGCAATTCCCTTACCCAACGCGGGGAGACGCACGGACTCAGCGCGGGCGCGCATCTCGATGCGCTCTTTGCCCACGCCGGGCCCCAAGCGGTCGACGTCGTCCTGTTGCAGTCTCCATCCGCGGCCCCAGACGGCGTGACTATCGACCGAGAAGCGCTCGAGATGTCGGGGGTTCGTCTCGTCGAGGCGGACCTCGTGACATGCGGTGGCGCCCACGACCCCCGCCTCCTCGCGGACGCCCTTTCTAGCCTCTGAGCTTGCCGCGGCCCCCTTTTCCCCACCACCCTTAGGATGGCGGCGAATCTCACACGGCTGCAGCACTCACGAGGAGGTGGCGTCGATGGCGACGCGTATAGGGATCAACGGTTTCGGGCGGATTGGGCGCAATTTCTTTCGCGCCGCGGCCCAAAAGGGCGCCGACTTCGAGATGGTCGCCGTCAATGACATCACGAACGCAGAGACCATGGCTCATTTGTTGAAGTACGACTCGGTCTTTGGACGACTAGGCAAAGAGGTAAAGCTGACCGACGACGGTTTCTCAGTCGACGGCACCGAGACGCGCGTCCTCTCGGAGAAAGATCCGGCCTCTCTTCCGTGGAAGGAGCTTGAGGTTGACATCGTCGTCGAGTCCACGGGACTGTTCACATCTCGAAAAGACGCGGGCCGGCATGTCGAGGCAGGGGCCCGCAAAGTAATCATTTCGGCCCCGGCCAAAGAGGAAGACATCACCATCGTCATGGGCGTCAACGACGACGCCTACGATCCGGCAAGCCACGACATCATCTCGAACGCGTCGTGCACCACCAACTGCGTCGTCCCCTTGGCCAAGGTGCTGCAGGACAACTGGGGGATCGAGAAGGGCTTCATGACGACCTGTCATGCCTACACCGGCGACCAGCGCATCCAAGACCTTCCGCATCCGGATCTGCGCCGGGCCCGGGCCGCCGCGCTCAACATCATCCCGACCTCGACCGGCGCGGCCAAGGCTGCCTCGCTCGTTATGCCCGAGCTCAAGGGCCGCCTCGACGGCCTCGCTCTGAGAGTCCCTGTGCCCGACGGTTCCATCACGGATTTGGTCTGCAACCTGGGGGCCGAGGCGAGCGCGGAGGAAATCAACAACGCGTATCGGGAGGCCGCTCAGTCGGCCCGCATGAAGAACATCCTCTATTACTCAGAAGATCCCATCGTGTCCTCCGACATCGTGGGCGACCCTCACTCGTGCGTCTTCGACAGCCTCTCGACCATGGTGAACGGCAACATGGTGAAGGTGCTCGGCTGGTACGACAACGAATGGGGTTACTCGAACCGCCTCGTGGACCTGACCGAGCTGGT
>JACDBF010000398.1 GCA_013695055.1 Actinomycetota bacterium | reverse complement strand
CGCTTCTTCCGGGTGATCTTCGCGCCGGCCAAGATCCCGGGCGCGATTCCGCTCGTGTTCGGACCCCTGCGCCTGCGGCCTCTGCGGCGGCTGCCGATCGCCTACGGCTGGCTGAGCGGGCCGATCGAGCGCGAGGCGGAGGACAGCTACGTGCTGCCCGTGCTCACCCGCCGGGCGATCAGGCGCGACCTGCGCAAGCTCCTGAAGAGCATTCACCCCTCCCAGACCCTCGCCGCCGCCGCCGCGCTCACCGCCTTCCGCAAGCCGGCCCTGATCGCCTGGTCCAAGAAGGATCGCTTCTTCCCCATCGAGCACGGCCGGCGCCTGGCTCGGCTGCTGCCGGATGCGCGTTTCGAGCTGGTCGAGGGGGCGCGCACCTTCTCCCCGGAGGACCGCCCCGACCGCCTTGCGGAGCTGATCGGCGCGTTCGTGCGGGAGCGGGTGGCTCCCTAGCGGTTAAGGCTCGGGCCGAGTGTGCCGACACCATCCGTAGTGCCCCCGGTAGCAACCACTCCCCTGAACGTCGTGATCGTGGACGACCACGCCGCGCTGCGCCGCGGCATGGAGCTCCTGCTGCGCCGGGCGGGGCACCGCGTGGTGGGTACCGCGGGTGACGCGCCCACCGGCGAGGCGCTCATCCTGCGCCGCCGCCCGGACGTCGCGCTGGTGGACCTCGGTCTCCCCGGCGAGAACGGCGCCGACATGACCCGTCGCCTGCTTCACAGGATCTCGACCTCCGCATCGTGCTCTACACAGGTGCCGCCGACGAGGGCCAGCTGATCGACGCGCTCGATGCCGGCGCCGCGGGCTTCGCGCTCAAGAGCGGCGACCCCGAAGAGCTGGAGGAGGCCATCCGCACAGTCGCCAACGGTGGCGAGTACCTCGATCCGCGGCTGCGTCCCCTGCTTGCCCGCAACGGCAACGGCCGCGCCAAGCTCCTCTCACCGCGGGAGGGTGAGATCCTGGGTCTGCTCTGCCAGGGCCTGTCCGGCGAGGACGCCGCCAAGATGCTCTTCCTCTCCTCGGAGACCGTGCGCACCCACGTGCGCAACGCCATGACGAAGCTCGGGGCCACCACCCGCGTGCACGCCGTGGCCCTCGCGCTTCAGCGCGGCGAGATAACCCCTTAGATTCGTTGCACGATCATCGCCTGGCCCTGCCCGCCGGCCACGCACATCGTCTCGAGTCCGATCGTCTTGTCGTCGGTCTCCAGGCCATTCAGCAGCGTGGTCATGATCCGCGCGCCGGTCATGCCGAAGGGGTGGCCCAGTGCGATCGCTCCGCCGTGCGGGTTTAGCTTCTCCAGCGGGATCTTTGCCTCGCTCATGATCGGGATCACCTGCGCCGCGAAGGCCTCGTTCAGCTCCACGATGTCGACGTCCTCGATGGTCATCCCGGCCCGCTGCAGCACCTTCTCGATCGCCCAGATCGGGGCCACGCCCATGTACTCGGGCTCGATCGCCGCGGTGGCCGCGGTGATGATCCGCGCGCGGGGCTCGAGGCCGAGCTCCTTTGCCTTGGTGTCTGACATCACCAGCACTGCGGCGGCGCCGTCGTTCAGCGGGCAGGAGTTGCCGGCGGTGACCTTGCCGCCGTCCTCCTTGAAGGCCGGGTCGAGCTGGGAGAGCTTCTCGAGCGTCGAGCTGGCGCGGGGACCGTCGTCCTTTGAGACCACGGTGCCGTCTGGCAGCTTCACGGGAACGATCTCGCGGTCGAAGTAGCCGTCCTCCTGGGAGCGCACGGCCAGCTCCTGGGAGCGCTGGGCGTACTTGTCCATGTCCGCGCGGCTCACCTCGTAGCGCTCCGCCACGTTCTCGGCAGTCATGCCCATCGAGATGTAGGCGTCGGGATCGCCGTTCTTGCCCTGGAGCCGCTCGTTCTGGTCCTGGGGACGGGCGGCGTCCGTGGCCTCGTTGTAGCGGGAGACCCACTCCACGCCGGCGGCGATGTAGGCGTCGCCCTGGCCGGCAACGATGGCGTTGGCGGCTCCGCGAATCGTCTCGAGGCTCGAGGCGCAGTAGCGCGAGACGGTGGCGCCGTTCACGCCCAGTGGCAGCTTCTCGGAGAGCAGCACGATGTTGCGGGCGATGTTGTAGCCCTGCAGCCCCTGCGGTGCGCCCACGCCGCAGTAGAGGTCCTCGACCAGGGCGGGGTCCACCTCGGGGTTGCGCTCGAGCAGCGCGTCGACCACGAAGGCGCCCATGTCGTCCGGGCGCAGCTGGGCAAGGGAGCCCTTGAAGGCGCGGCCGATCGGGGTCCGGACGGCGTCGACGAT
>JACDBF010000380.1 GCA_013695055.1 Actinomycetota bacterium | reverse complement strand
GGATCCTCGATGGTCGTCGGGCTGGCGCCGGTAAAGGTGGACTCTGGAGACACTCCCTTTTCGATCGCGGCCAGAAGAGTGAACGGCTTGAAGGCCGAGCCCGGCTGGCGAGCATTATCGGTGGCGTAATTGAAGCCGCGCGCCTTGGAAACATTCATGAAATCGCGGCCCCCGACGAGGGCTCGCACCGCTCCGGTTGGAGTGATGGACACGAGCGCAGCCTGTGGCTCGCTGCGTTCGGTCAAGAGAGATGAGACCGCGTCCTCAGCCTGATCCTGCATACCGAGGTCGAGGGTCGTATAGATCTTGAGCCCGCTCGTATAGAGATCGTCGCCGAGCGCCGGGTCGAGGTACTCCTTGCGAAGCCACTCCATGAAGTACGCTGCGCGCGACTCCTCTACGCCCGACGAGGCTCCATCGGAAACCGTTACCTTTCTTCGGGCGGCGTGCTCGGCCTCCCTGGCGGAGATGTAACCCTCGTCCTCCATGGCAGCGAGCACGTTGTCGCGGCGGTCGCGCGCGAGCTTGGGATCTTCATCGGGTTGGTAGGACTCGGGAGACGGGATGATCCCGGCGAGGAAGGCGGCCTCGGAAAGGGTAAGCTCGGTGGCCGCCTTGTCGAAGTAAGAACGCGCCGCCGCCTCTATGCCGTACGCGCCGCGACCAAGGTAGATCGTGTTGAGATAGAAACCCAGAATCCTCCGTTTGGAGAACCGTCTCTCAAGCTTGATCGCAAGGATGGCCTCTTTCCCTTTGCGCGTAAGAGTGCGTGACGGATCTTGCAGGACGGCCTGCTTGACGTACTGCTGGGTGATGGTTGAACCGCCCTGAGTGACCTCACCGCCGGTGATGTTCGCCCACGCCGCTCGCGCGATACCGCGGATGGACACGCCGCTGTGCTCGTAGAAGTCTCGGTCCTCGGACGCGACCACCGCCTGGCCGACGTACGGAGGAAGCTCTGCCGTGTCGATCAGAAAACGCCGCTCCTCGCCCGAGTAGATGCCGATGAGCTCGTTGTTCCGGTCGTAGACCTCCGCGGCAGACGCGAGCTTCACCTGCTCCGGCAAAGGCACCGAGGCGAACGCGTACACGGCCACCAGCAGCGCGATTCCCACGAGGACGGCGAACACGGGGAGGATCCACAGGAAGCGTGCGATCCTCCGACGGGGGCCGGACTTCTTGTCTGACCTGGTCATCGGAAAAGTGTAGAGGTGTCCTGCGTATGGGCTGCGGACCTACCCCTAGAGTTTGTTAGCGGGATCTTCTGCCCTGAGACCGGGGAGCGGCGCCCCGGTAACGGCGCCCGGCGACGTAGGAGCGCACGAGGTGATTCCAGGCACAGTCCACGCATATTTCGACGACGTAGCACGTAAAGCTGTCGTGCGTTCGAGTCAGCTCCTTTAGCCATTCGGCTGGATAGACCACCCGGCCGCTGTTGTGCCTGAGCTCATCGCCGTAGACGTAACGGACCCATTTAAGTGAGTCGTGAGAGCAGACCGGGCAGGGAGCATCGGTTTCCTCGCCAATGTTGCGTCCTGCCCTGAGGAGCTCGGGATGAGCGTCGCAGACGTCGGTCGTGCTGAGGCTCCCTCGTCGGAGCGAGGCGAGGGCCGAGCGCCTGGCGAGGGCGTAGTCGACGATCGGTCCAGGGGCGCCTGGGGGGTCGGTGGGATCGAACGATCTGCCTGATACGGCCATGACATTGATGGTAAACCGCGCTCGGCATCACATTGCATGACCGCTGCATGACCGCTGCATGACCGCGGCATGACCGCCGCATGACCCGCGGGGCCCGGTCGATCGTCCGTCGCGCGCGGACGGCGAAACCGTGTAATGTGCTCGCATGATATATCGAAACGATATAATGGGCACCTATGTAGAGACCCGCGGCCGGTCCCGCTCCCCTCTGCTCGCCGTACCGACCCGCGGAGGTCTGATCCTGTGAGACAGCCCGGAATGCTGGAGCTGCCCGTCCTCGGACTCCTCAAGAGCCGAGAGATGCACGGCTATGAGCTTCGCAAGCAACTCGGAGCCATGCTCGGGCCCTTGTGGCAGGTCTCGTGGGGATCTCTTTACCCCACCCTCAGACGTCTGGCGCGTGCGGGGGCCGTCGCAAAGGTCTCCGGGGCCTCTTCGGGGACCGCCGTTGGGGTCGGCAATGCAAGCCTTAGCTCCGGCCGGCGCAAGACCGTCTACCGCATCACACCCGCCGGTGAGGAGATGTTCTCGGCCATGCTCGAAGAGAGCGCCGCTGCGGTCGATGCGGAGCACTTCACCCTCAAGCTCGCGTTCTTTCGATACCTCGAGCCCGAATCGCGCCTCGACCTGCTCGAGCGGCGGCGCGCATACCTCCAGGAAAAACTTGCGCAGTTCAAGGCGAACTTGCGCGACTACCGCGAACGCATCGACGGGTACGCGCTCTCTCTTCAGAACCACGACATGGCCACCACCCAGAGTGACATCGCATGGATCGAGGAGCTCATCACCAACGAGAGAAATCCCAAACCTGCCGTCGGGGGAATCGTCGGAAGCAAGAACAGCAAAGGCCGGGGAACCAAGAAAGCGTAATTCAGGGGCTCAAGAAAAGAGGGGAAGAACATGCCACAGGTTCGAGTTGGGATAGTGGGTGTCGGCAACTGTTCGTCGTCGCTCGTTCAGGGCGTCGAGTACTACGCAAAAGCGCGCTCGGATGAACGAGTGCCGGGCCTGATGCACGTCGTCATCGGTGACTACCACGTCTCGGACGTGACCTTCTCATGCGCCTTCGATGTCGACGCGAACAAAGTCGGACTTGATCTCGCCGATGCGATCTGGGTCGAGCCCAACAACACGACCAAGTTTTCAGACGTCGGCGCCACCGATGTGACCGTCGAGCGCGGTCCCACTTTCGACGGATTGGGCAAGTACTACAGGGAAGTCGTGACCGAATCTTCCGCCGAGCCCGTTGACATCGCCCAAGCCTTGAAGGACACCCGCACCGACGTGCTCATCAGCTACCTCCCGGTCGGCTCGGAAAAGGCCGCCCGGTACTACGCGGAGCAGGCTCTCGAAGCGGGCGTCGCGTTCGTCAACTGCATGCCGGTGTTCTTGGCGAGCACCGAAGACTGGGCCCGGCGCTTCGAGGAACGTGGCGTCCCGATCATCGGTGACGACATCAAGAGCCAGGT